>DATISQ010000267.1:0-4061 GCA_035581905.1 Cryobacterium sp. | reverse complement strand
CCGCCGCGAGGCAGCCGAGACCCGCAACACGGCCGAGCAGCTCGCCTACTCGATCGAGAAGCTGATCAAGGAGAACGACGAGAAGCTGCCCGAGGACGTCAAGTCCGAGGTTCAGGCCGACGTCGACGCCCTCAAGTCCGCGCTCGCCGGCGACGACGACGCGGCCGTGAAGACCGCCTTCGACAAGCTCAACGAGAGCCAGGGGAAGCTCGGCGAGGCCATCTACAAGAACAGCCAGGCGGATGCCGCTGCCGGCACTCCGGCCGACTCCGAGCCGACCGCCGACGCGGCCGGATCCGACGAAGACGTGGTTGACGCCGAGGTTGTCGACGACGAAGACGAGGCCAAGAAGTAATGGCAGACGACAAAAAGCGTCCCGAAGACGAGCCGTTTGACGAGGGGGCATCCGCTGAGGGTGCCCCCGGGGCCGACGCGGAAGGCGAAGCGGAAGCCGCAGGCGTCCAGGACACCGACGAGGCGTCCGCCGAGGGCATCGAAGAAGACGAACTGACGGTCCAGGACATTCTGGATGCCGCCACGCGCGAAATCGAAGAGCCCACGAGCGAACACCTCGCCGACCTCAAGCGGGTCACCGCGGAGTACGCCAACTACCGTCGGCGCACCGAGGCGAACCGCGAGGTGGAGCGCGAGCGCGTCACCGTGGATGTCGTCAAGGGCCTGATCCCCGTTCTCGACGACCTCGACCGCGCTGAGAAGCACGGCGACCTGGTCGGGGAGTCGGCGTTCAGCACCATCGCCGCGAAACTGCGGGCGAGCGTCGAGCGTCTGGGCGTGAAGCCCTTCGGCACGGTCGGCGAGCTGTTCGACCCGACCGTCCACGAGGCGATCTTCCAGTTGCCCACCGCCGGCATTGAATCGGAGACCGTCGGTGACGTGATCGAGACCGGTTACTTCCTCGGCTCGTCGCTCCTGCGCGTGGCCAAGGTCGTCGTGCAGGTACCGAGCGATGGCTAGCCAGGACTGGTTCGATAAGGACTTCTACAAAGTCCTGGGTGTGTCGAAGGACGTCACCCCGGCCGAGCTCAAGAAGGCCTATCGCAAACTCGCCCGCAAGTACCACCCGGACTCCAATCCGGGTAACCCTGCGGCCGAGGCGAAGTTCAAGGAGATCAGCGAGGCACACTCGGTGATCGGCGACCCGGTCCAGCGCAAAGAATACGACGCCGTGCGCGCGATGGGCGGTGGAGCCCGCTTCACCGCCCCGCGCCCCGGTGGTGGCCAGGCCGGAGGCTTCGACGATGTCTTCGGCGGCATGTTCGGCGGGGGAGCGCGGCAGCAACAGCCGGGCTACTCCTATGATCAGGGTGGTTACGAAGACCTTCTCGGCGGCATGTTCGGCCGCGGCCAGGGTGGCGGCGGATTCGGCACGTCGAGCGGCGGATTCCGCGGCTACGGCGGACCGACTCGCGGCCGCGACGTGATCGCGTCGACCACGGTCGACTTCATCACCGCCACGCACGGTGATCAGATCACCCTGCAGACGCAGGACGGCCGCTCCATCAAGGTCAAGATCCCGGCCGGGGTGGCCGACGGGCAGAAGATCAAGCTCCGCGGTCAGGGGCAGCACAGCCCCGACGGCGGCGAGTCCGGCGACATCGTGCTCACGGTGAACGTGCGGAAGCATCCGGTCTTCGAACGCGACGGCCTGAACCTGAGGATCTCGGTGCCGGTCACGTTCGTCGAGGCAGCGCTCGGCGCCACCATCGAGGTGCCTACGCTGGGCGGTGCGCCGGTCAAACTGCGCATCTCCGCGGGGACCCCGAGCGGACGCGTGCTGCGTGTCAAGGGGCGTGGCGTGGTGACGCCCAAGGGCACCGGAGATCTGCTGGCGGAGGTGCAGGTTGCCGTTCCATCTCATCTGACGAAGGACGCCGAGGAGAAACTCGCGGCCTTCGCGGAAGCACTGCCGAAGGAGAATCCGCGCGACGAGCTCCTCGCGAAGGCGAGAGACTGACCGTGGACGAGAACACCCGGGTTTTCGTGATCTCGATGGCGGCCGAGCTTGCGGGCATGCACCCGCAGACTCTGCGCCAATACGATCGCCTGGGACTGGTGAGTCCCGACCGCACCCCCGGTCGGTCTCGCCGGTACTCGATGCGGGATGTGGCCAAGCTCCGCGAGATCGCGGAACTCGGTGCCAAGGGCGTGAGCCTGGAAGGCATCCGTCGCATCCTTGAACTCGAAGACCACGTGCGCACGCTCGAATCGCGTCTGCGCGAACTGGAGTCTGCGCTGGCCGATGAGCTGCTCACCCGCCCGGGTCGCCGCGTCTTCGCGGCCGGCCCGGCCGGTGAGGTCATCTCGATGCGAGCCGGGACGCGCACACGCCGGTCGAATCAGATCGTGATCTGGCGCCCCCTGGGTTCGCGCCCGGTGGACGACGGGAAGTAGCCTCAGCCGCGGGCTAGCCTGAGGGAATGTCTGATTTTTCCTTCGACCGGCTGAGGCGCTTCCCCGATGTGGAAGCGCCCAATCTCTTCGCCTCGGATGCGAGCGACCGGCTGATCCTCGACGAGGCGGCGGGCGTGCTGGCCGAGGCCGGGACCGGCGAGGTGGTGGTGATCGAGGACCGCTATGGCGCTCTCACCCTGGGTGCGGCCGCACTGGCCGGGACCCGGGGCATCCGTGTGCACCAGGATGTGCTGTCCGGGGAGTTGGCGCTCGCCCTCAATGCGGCCGACGTCGGACTGGCCGATACCTATCGCTCCCTCGACCTGGGCGAAGAGCTGCTGGCCGGCGCGCGGGTGGTGCTGATCCAGCTGCCGCGCAGTCTGGCCGCGCTCGATGAGATCGCCGACGCCATCCGTCGTTTCGCGTCACCGGAGGTGGTCGTGATGGCCGGCGGGCGGATCAAGCACATGACGCCGGCGATGAACGAGGTGCTCTGCCGGCACTTCGGTGAGCTGCAGGTCTCGCCGGCCCGGCAGAAGTCGCGGGTGCTCCGGGCCCGGACCCCGATTCCCTCCGAAGCCCAGGCGGCACTGTCCACCTGGCCGAATACGGTGGAGCACGCCGATCTGGGACTCACCGTCTGCGCCCACGGGGCGGCGTTCGCCGGCGCGACCATCGATATCGGAACGCGCTTCCTGCTCGAGTTCCTCGACCGCATGAAGACGGATGCCCGAACCGCCATCGACCTCGGCTGCGGCACCGGGGTGCTCGCCGCCGCCCTCGCCCGGCGCCGTCCCTTACTACCGGTGACCGCCACCGATCAGTCGGCCGCGGCCGTCGCGTCCGCGCGGGCCACCATGGCGGCCAATGCGCACGGCGACCGGGTCACGGTCGTGCGGGATGACGCACTCCGCAGCCAACCGGATGCGTCGGCCGACCTGATCGTTCTGAACCCGCCCTTTCACATCGGCTCGTCGGTGCATGCCGGCATCGCGTTGAAGCTCTTCGAGGACGCCGGCCGGGTGTTGCGGCCCGGCGGTGAGCTGTGGGCGGTGTGGAATAGCCACCTGGGGTATCGCCCGGCACTGAGCCGCCTGGTCGGGCCGACTCACCAAGTGGGTCGGAACGCCAAGTTCACGGTCACGGTCTCGACCGGGCGCTGAGGCGTTCCGTCCGGCCCGCGGATCCCCGCCATTCGGGGGCTCGCGGGCCCCCGCGACCGACACGCCCGGGATGTGGAAGGGAGTTGCGCGTCTTTAGGATTCACCGTAATGTCATTCAAGTCACCCCACAGGTTCGGAAAGCCGCAGAGCTTCCCGGCCTCAAGTGGGACGAAGGTTTTAGTTTCTTCTCGTTGGTCTACCCGCTAAGGGAGCACACGAGGAGGAGCCAAGATAGTAACTCCCTCCGATTGGTTCTCCGGTCGAGTGTGTGGGTTGTTGTGAGTATGCTTCGGCGTACTCAGAATGAGCCGCTGACCTCGGCTTGACACGGACTGGCCGGGCAGGTAAGTTATACAAGTTGCCCCGAAGCGACAGCCCATTCTGGGGCCTGAAGTCGGGTGCGTCCGATCCTTGAGAACTCAACAGCGTGCACAATGTCAAATGCCAAAAACCTCGTGATTTGGATCCGTTTCTAGCGGTGAAGAG
>DATISQ010000266.1:0-2733 GCA_035581905.1 Cryobacterium sp. | reverse complement strand
AGTTCGGAGTCGCTGCCGTTGCGGAGCGTGACGGTGACGCCCGTCTCCGCGGTGAACTCGTCAGCCCAGGCCTGGGTGAGTTCCTCGTGCTGCGCGTTGTAGACGGTGATCGCACCCGACGGAGTGGATGCCTCGGTGGCGGCGGGACTGGCTGCCTCGGATGCGCTGCACCCGGTCGCCCCGAGCAGGGTCACCGATCCGATAGCGGCCAGCAGTGCCCAGCGGCGTGTGAGAATCATCGTGTTGCGTGTCCCTACTGTTGTGCGGGCGTGACCCACTATCTTTAGGTAAGCCTACCCTAAAGAGTTCTGAGTATGCCGGGCGCAGGGGAATGCACAGACTCCGCCCGGTCAGCGGGGCGGCATCCGGATGGCGCCGTCGAGCCGGATGGTGTCGCCGTTGAGCATCGGATTCTCGACGATGTGCCGCACCAGGGCGGAGAAGTCCTTCGGGTCGCCGAGCCGGGCAGGGTGCGGCACCTGCGCCGCGAGGGACTCGCGCACGCTCTCGGGGAGGCCGCGCAGCAGCGGGGTGTCGAAGATGCCGGGCGCGATCGCCACCACCCGGATCAGCGACCGGGCGAATTCGCGGGCCAGCGGCAGGGTCATCGCGGCGACGCCGCCCTTCGACGCGGCATAGGCGGCCTGGCCGATCTGCCCGTCGAAGGCGGCGACGGATGCCGTGTTCACGATCACGCCCCGTTCCGGGACCGTGGCTGCAGCGGGGGTGTCGGCCGGGGTGTCGGCCGGGGCGCCGACCGGGTCGGTCGCCTGCATGGCGGCCGCCGCCAGCCGGATCACGTTGAACGTGCCGACGAGGTTGATCCGGATGACCCGGTCGAAGTCGTCGAGCGGCAGCGCGGCCCCGTCCCGGCCGACGGTGCGCTGGCCGGGGGCGATGCCGGCGCAGTTGACCACGATGCGCAGCGGGCCGAGCGCGGCGGCGACGTCGACCGCGGCCTGCACGTCCTCGGTGCGGGTGACGTCACCCGGCACGAACCGGGCCCGGCCGCCGATACCGGCCGCGGCCTGCTCCCCCGGGGCACCCGGCAGGTCGAGCAGCACGACCGCTGCCCCGGCCTCTGCCCGGGCGGTGGCGGTGGCCAGCCCGAGGCCGGAGGCTGCTCCGGTGACGAGGGCGGAGCATCCGTCGATGCGCACCTCAGAGCCTCTCGATGATGGTGGCGTTGGCCATGCCGCCGCCCTCGCACATGGTCTGCAGGCCCCAGCGGCCGCCGGTCAGTTCGAGGTGGTTGAGCAGGGTGCCGAGCAGCCGCGTGCCCGAGGAGCCGAGGGCGTGGCCGAGCGCGATCGCCCCGCCGCGCGGATTGAGCAGGGCCGGGTCGGCGCCGAGTTCGCGCAGCCAGACCAGCGGCACGGTGGCGAACGCCTCGTTGACCTCGTAGGCGTCGAGGTCGTCGATGCTGAGTCCGGAGCGCTCCAGGATGCGTCGGGTCGCCGGGATCACGCCGGTCAGCATCAACTCCGGGTCGCTTCCGGTCACCGCGAAACTGTGGAACCGGGCCCGCGGGTTGAGGCCGAGCTGCGCGGCCCGTTTGGCGCTCATGATCAGGGCGGCGGAGGCCCCGTCGGTCAGCGGCGACGAGTTGCCGGCGGTGATGTGCCAGTCGAGCTTCGGGAACCGGGCGGCGAGGGCGTCGGTGCGGAACGCCGGGGGCAGGGTGGCCAGGGAGGCGAGCGTGGTGCCGGGGCGGATGGTCTCGTCGGCGGTGACGACCCGGCCGTCCGGCAGGGTGGTCGGCCGGAGTTCGCCGTCGAAGTCGCCGCGTTCGGCGGCGGCAGCGGCGAGACGGTGCGACCTTGCGGCGAAGGCATCCAGTTCGCCGCGGCCGAGCCGCCACTTCTGGTTCATCAGCTCGGCGGAGACGCCCTGGTTGACGAGCCCGTCGGGGTAGCGGTCGCGCATCCGGAGACCGTGGGGGTCTTGCCGGTTCTGGTGGCTCTGCCCGGTCTGGGCGGTGCCGAGAGACGAGCCCAGCGGCACGCGGCTCATCGACTCGACGCCGCAGGCGATGACGATGTCGTAGCTGCCGGCCATCACACCCTGCGCGGCGAACGTGGCGGCCTGCTGGCTGGATCCGCACTGCCGGTCGATGGTGGCGCCCGGCACCGAGTCGGGGAACCCGGCGCTGAGCAGGGCGGTGCGGGTCACGTTGTAGCTCTGCTCGCCGACCTGGCTGACGCAGCCGCCGATCACGTCGTCGACGAGTGCGGGATCGAGCCCGTTGCGGGTGACCAGTTCGCTCAGCACCCCGGCCAGCAGGTCCGCGGGGTGCACGCCCGAGAGGGCGCCGCCCGGCTTGCCTCGACCTGACGCGGTGCGCACGACATCGACAATGACAGCCTCGTTGCTCATGACCTCAGCCTAGGCTTCCGGTGCCGCCGCGGCGGTGAGCGCGTGGGGTGTGTGGCGGGGCGGCCGGGGTGTTGCGTGTCAGCCGGAGTGGCGCGTGTCAGCCGGAGTGGGGCTCGTCAGCCGGAGAGCGCCCACATCGCGACGGCGCTGGCGGCGGCCACGTTGAGGGAGTCGATGCCGTGCTTCATCGGGATCTGCACCACGGTGTCGGAGGCTGCCAGCGCGTCCGGGGTGAGCCCCTCACCCTCCGCGCCGAGCAGCAGTGCCAGCCGCTCGTGCTCGTGCCCGGGGAAGTCGCGGAGGCTCACGGCATCCGTCGTCAGGGCGAGCGCGGCGAGGTGGAAACCGTGCCGGGTG
>DATISQ010000265.1:0-4714 GCA_035581905.1 Cryobacterium sp. | reverse complement strand
GAATTCCTCGTCGGCGACGAGGGTGACGATGACGTCCCCGGCGAGAACGGATGCCCCGGCGTCCCCCGCGTGCACGGCAGCCCCGGCCGCCGCGGTTGGCCTCGCCGCCGGCCCGGTTGGCCTCGCCGCCGCCGCGGCCCCCGTCGCCCGCGCCGCCGCGACCAGGATCGCGGCGACGCCGCCCTTCATGTCGAAGGCACCGCGGCCGTAGACGCGGCCGTCCCGGAGCTCGCCCGAGAACGGGTCGCCGCCGTAGCTGCCGACCCCGACGGTGTCGAGGTGCCCGTTGAGCATCAAGGAGCGACCTCCCCCGGTGCCGCGCCGGATGCCGACGATCGTGGGACGCCCCGGGTGCTCCTCGAGGCGGTGAACCTCGAACCCGCGCCTGCCGAGCCAGTCGGCGCACCAGGCTGCGATCATCCGTTCGCCGGCCGCACCCGGCACCAGATCGGGGTTGACCGAATCGATGCCGACGAGCTCCCGCAGCACCCCCACCGTCTCGCTCTGTGAATCCACATCCCCAACCTAGCGGCGTGTTCCGCCCGCCCGCCCGAACAATCGCCGGGCGGGTTGGGTACCATATTGCATGGGCGATGGCGCGAAACGGGCACCAGACACCGGCACAAGCGGCACCGGTGCCGGTCCGGCGACACCGAGCGAACGGATGCGCCCGCGCGCCTCCTGGGGGCTCGTGCCGGCCGCGCTGCTCTCCGCCTCGGCCGTGTTGCTGTTCGGGGTGCGCGCACCGCTCCCCGGCTACGCGCTGCTCGCCGCGGCCGTCGGGCTGGCCTTCCTCATCGACCGGGCCCTGTTCAAGGACCTGCTCCTGCTTGCGATCGGGCTGCTGATCGTCAGCACCATCTCGGTCGAGGCCGACATCAGCTACCCGAACATGGCGCTGATGGGCACGGTGCTGACCCTCGCCGTGCTCGTGCCCTACCTGCTCTCCCGTTACGCGTTCGGCGACCACTTCATTCGGTTCCCGATCCGCACCGGCCAGCGCTGGACCACCGTGGAGAAATGGTACCTGCCGCTCGTGCTGCTGCTGGGCTACCTGATCCTGCCGACCTATTTCATCCGTTCCGGCGCCTACCAGAACTGGCCCACCGTCACCGCCCCCGACGAGATCGCCCGGCTGTTCGTGGGCGTCGGCTTCGTCGGCATCTGGGACGAACTCTTCTTCATCTGCACGGCTTTCGCCCTGCTCAGGCGTCATTTCCCCGACTGGCAGGCCAACCTGCTGCAGGCCGTGATCTTCACCTCGTTCCTGTGGGAACTCGGCTACCAGAGCTGGGGCCCGCTGATGACGTTCCCGTTCGCGCTGCTGCAGGGCTACACCTTCGCGCTCACCAGATCGCTGACCTACGTGGTCATCGTGCACCTGCTCTTCGACGCGGTCGTGTTCCTCGTGATCGTGCACGCCCACACCCGCGACTGGCTGCCGATCTTCCTCTACTGAAACCGCCCTTGCGGGTTCGGCGTTGGCCGCCAATGCTGAGGGCATGTGGGCAGAAGGCATCTGGGTGACACCGCTCCTGATGGCGGTCGGCTGGGTCCTGGTGGGGCTCGCGGCGGCATTCGTAATGATCCGCCGCGGCCACGACGCCGCGATCTGGGTGCTTATGGGCGTGGCCGCCGGCCCGTTCGCGATCGCACTGGCCGGACTGGCCACCTACCTCGAGCGGGAGCAGCTGGCCGAGGCGGCCGTGATTCCCGGGAAATCCCTCGAGGGTGACGTGCGGCTGCTCGTCTGCATCGACGGCTCCGAGGCCGCGGACCACACCGCCGTCACGGCCGTGTTGCTCCTCGGGGCGCGACTGCAGACCGTGACGCTGCTCACGGTGCTCGACTACGACAACGCGCTCGACGTTCCGCCCCAGAAGCTCGACCGCATCGCCGCCGGAATCCAGTCCGCCGCCGTGACCCAGCTGGCCGCTCTCGCGGTGCACCCGTTCAGCACCCGAGCCACCGGCAGCGCCGTGGAGCAGATCCTGCGCCGGGCAGGTTCCGGCGCCTACGACCTCCTCGCGCTCGGCTCCCACCGGCAGCGCCGCTCGCGCTTCCTCGGCAGCGTGGCCAAGGAAGTGGCCAACAAGTCCCCGATCCCGCTGCTGACCGTTCGCGCCGCACCGGTCGAATCGATCGAGTCGGCCGAGCGCGCCGCCCGCCTCGGGCCGAGCATCGAACCGGAGACCTGAGCCCCAGCTGAGAGTTCCCGTCAGCGCGCTTGTAAGCCTGACACACGCGATATATCGTGAATCTCACAAGACGCGATATATCGTGAAAATGTGGTGGGCGTCCGTTGCCCGGATGCCGCACCGAGAAGGAGAATTCCATGGCTTTGGAAAAATGGCTGGTTACCCCCGGGCAGGCGAAGGTGATCGACGTCGAGGTCGTTCGCAGGCTCAAGGTGGGCATGATCGGCGGCAAGATCGACGTGATCGGCCACGACGAGCCGGGCACCCGCATCGAGGTGCACAGCGTGTCCGGCAAGGACCTCAAGATCTCGATCGACGGTGACACCCTCGAGATCGACCACCCGCAGTTGCGCTGGGACAACTTCATTGACGTCTTCGCCTCGTTCCGCGGCACCGCGAAGGCGGACGTGAGCATCATGGTCCCCCGCGACGTGGCCCTGAAGCTCGGCGTGATCTCGGCCGAGGCCCTGATCTCGGGCCTCACGAACGGCGCCCGGCTCAGCACGGTGTCGGGCGACATCGCGGTCGACGGCGTCACCGGAGACCTGGAGCTCAACGCCGTGAACGGCGAGTTGTCGGTGCGCGGCCTCGAGGGCAGCATCACCGCCCACACGGTCTCCGGCGATTGCACGGCGAGCGGGGCCATCCGTCGGTTCAGTCTCGACGGGGTCAACAGCGAGGTGTTCCTCGACATCGAGGGCACACCCGATTCGATCAACACGAACACGGTCAGCGGCAACCTCACCGTGCGCCTCGGCGCCGATGTGGCGACACGCTACCGGCTGAACACGGTCTCGGGCACGCTTCAGCTCGACGACCAGACCATCCGCGGCACCTTCGGCAAGGGCTACGAGTCCAGCACCGGCACCCTCGCGGGCGGCTGGCTCGAGTTGCAGGCCAACTCGGTGTCGGGCGACATCACGGTGGTGCGTCGCGACGCCGAACCGGCGTCCACGGGCCCGGCCGGCGAGCGAGCCGATGCCGAACCCGGCGACGCCCACGCCCACGGGGAGGTGTGGGAATGACCCCCGTCTTCGCCCACGGCAGTCTCCGCCTCTACCTGCTCAGCCTGCTCGCCGATCAGCCGCGGCACGGCTACGAGCTGATCCAGGCGCTCAGCGACCGCTTCGGCGGAACCTACATCCCGAGCGCCGGCACGATTTACCCACGCCTGGCCAAACTTGAAGAAGAAGGGCTCGTCACCAAGGCGACGGATGGCCGCAAGACCGTCTACGAGATCACCGACGCCGGCCGGGAAGAGCTCCGTGCCCGTCAGGGCGACCTGCACGACCTCGAAACCGAGGTTGCCGACTCCGTGCGGAGACTGGCCGATGACGTTCGTTCGGGAGTGGCCGCGGCGATGCGCAATCTGCGGATCGACCTGGCCTCCGCCAAGCGCCAGGCGGGCGACGCCCGCAGTGAACGCAAGGCGAGCACCGGCGCGAGCAGCGCCGCCGGCAATGCCGCGCGCACCGCAGCGGGAGCCGCGGCCGGTGCGGCGGCCGGCGCCGCCGTCGGGGCGCGAGCCGGTGCGGCGGCCGCATCCGCCGCCGCTGCAGCAGCGCAGACCGGCGCTCCCGGCCAGGCGGAATCGGAAGCGACCGGCGGCGAAGGGACGGGAGCACGTGCCGGAACCCCCGATGGCGATTCCGGACCCACCCGCGCATCGACGCCGGACCCGCGTCTCGAGTCCAACCGCGCGCTGCACGAGGCCGATCTGGTGCTCAACGAGTTCCGCCAGCAACTGCGGGCCGACCTGCGCCAGGCGGCGACGCGCGTCGGCGTGCCGACCGCCATCGTGCCGGAACTGCGGGCGCGCCTGGTCGAGGTACGCGCAGACATCCTCGCCGGCCTGCACCCGTAGCCCGCACCCGTAGCCGCGCCCGTAGCCCGCACCGCGACTTGCGGACAAAACACCTCCGTCAGCCCAACGAGGGTGTTTTGTCCGCAATTCGCGGTTAAGGAGCGTCGGGGAGTGCCGCGATCTCTTCGGGGGTGGGGTGGCGCATCTGGGTGCGCTCCCCCGAACGGTCGATCTCGTGCAGGGACATCAGGGCACCGCAGATCGGGCAGACCGAGCGCGCCCGCGTTTCCGCAACCTCGGCGGGGGTCACCGTGTCGTACGGCCCGAGGGGCGGCGGTCCGATCCACGGCAGCAGCCGGCGGTTGAGGCGGGCGATGACGCCGACCAGGCCGTGTTCGTCACTCGGGCCCTTATTCGTTCGCATCATGATCCTCAGCGTACGCGGCTCGACCCGGCCGCCACTCCCTGGGGCGCGTCATCGAGGCGTTGCACATCGCCTGACGAGACGCTCCCGACACGCCAGCGCGACGACCGACTCCCATGGATTTGACAGAGCAATCCAAGGGAGTAATGTCGACCCTCGTGATACCAGAGGGAGCCCCCCAGGCACCAGAAACACGTTCACCGAAACGGTGGATCATCGGCGACCCCCTGTCGACCGAGAAGCTCGACGGCCAACTGCTGCCCAAGCACCTCGCGCTCCCCATCTTCG
>DATISQ010000264.1:0-5974 GCA_035581905.1 Cryobacterium sp. | reverse complement strand
CGGCCGCCGGCGCCCCCACCCTCCGCCGACTCGAACGACTCCCCGGCGGCCTCGGCCACAATCCGGGGGGCCTGGGCAGCCACCTCGCCGCCTGCCTCGCCGCCCACGACTGGCAAGCGGCGACGGATGACGCCCGCCTCTCCCGCGCTCGGCTCGCCGTCGCCTCCGACGTCACCGAGGAACGGCACTACTGGCCCGGCCAGGAGGACCCCACCCTGATGACGCTGCACCAGGGTGGCGGCTTCGGCCGGTCGATCCCGCTGGACACCGGCCTCGCCGCGCTGGTCGGCGCCTCCGATGGTGACCTCGACGTCGGCTCGATCATCGCCGCGCTGGCCCAGCTGCTCGACGTCGACGAGCAGGAGCTCGCCGTGGATCTGCTCCCGCGCGTGCGGGAGCTGCTCGACGACGGCTTCCTGCAGCATCCGCGTGCCTGACGCGCCGCCCCGCCGCAGATGCCGCCCACCGGCCACTTCATCGTCCACTGAGGTAGCTTGGACGTACTGCCCGGCCCGCTCGGAGAGGAGAACGTCGGCGCCCCATGTGACGCGGACACAGCGATGAAACGACGAACCTTTCTGCTCGGCTCGGTCTCCGGCCTGAGCCTGGTCGCGCTCACCGCGTGCGTGGCGCCGAGTCCGCGGCCCACAGCATCCGTGACGCCCAACCCGACCTCGACACCCTCACTCGTGCCGAAGCCGGCGGCCATGCGCCGTACGTCCTGGTCGGCCGACCCGTTCGCGCGCGGCTCCTTCAGCTTCCCCGCGGTCGGCACCACGCCCGAGCAACGCGCCGCGCTCAGCCAGCCCGTTGACGACCGCCTGTTCTTCGCCGGCGAGGCCACCTCCTCCGAGGCCTTCGGCACCGTGCAGGGCGCCCGCGATTCCGGCAAGCGTGCCGCCCGCGACGTGATCGCAGCGGGCTCGCCGGGGGAACGCGTCGCCGTGATCGGTGCCGGCATGGCCGGCCTCTCGGCGGCCCGCGACCTGAAGGACGCCGGCTTCGACGTGTTCCTGGTCGAGGCCCGCGACCGCATCGGCGGCCGCATCGACACCGTCACCGACACGGACTGGCCGTTCCCGATCGAGCTCGGCGCGGCCTTCGTGCGGCGCACCGGGCAGACCACCCTCGACGAGGACCTCACCGAACGCGGCGTCGCCACGGCCCCCTTCACGAATGTGCCGGAGGCCCGCACCGCTGCCGGCACGGTTGTCGAGGTGCCGGACACCGGCGCGCGGGCCGTCGAAACGGCGCTGGCCTGGGCCGCCGAGCAGCCCGCCGACGTTTCCCTCGCGCAGGCCCTCGCCGACTCGGGCGCCTCCAAGCTCTCGACGACGGATGCCGACACCGGCGTTTCCGACGCCGACTGGCTCGATTACCAGATCACCGTCGTGCTCGATCCGAAGACCGGTGCCCCCGTTGCGGAACAGTCCTCCTGGTACTCGGAATCGAACCCCGAGGCCGAGCCGGACGCCGACCCCGGCGAGGACCGCATAGTGCTGGGCGGCTTCGCCACCCTGCTCACCGACCTCAGCGACGGCATCGACGTGCTCGGGTCGAGCGTGGTCACGAGAATCGCCTACAGCGATGCCGGCACCAGCCTCCGGCTCGGCACCGGCGAGTCCCTGACCGCCGACCGGGTCATCGTCACCGTTCCGCTCGGCGTGCTGAAAACCAAGGTGATGGAATTCGACCCGCCGCTGCCCTTTGCGCACCGCGGCGCCATCGCGGCCCTCGGCATGGGCACGCTCGACAAGATTTGGCTGCAGTTCGACGAGCCCTTCTGGGACACGGATGCCCCGCTCTGGTCCACGGTCGGCGGCGACGACGACTTCCGCATCTGGATCAACATGGTCCCGCTCACGGGTGAACCGGTGTTGGTGGGCCTCGTGGCCGCGGAAACCGCTGTGCGGCTCGCGGAGGTCGGCGATGACGAGTTCCTGGCCGCCGCCCTGAGCAGTCTCGAGCCGTTCTACTCCGCCGTGCCGACCGCCACGCCGGCCCCGCAATAGTCACTGGGCGACGCGCCGACCCCGTTTTTCACCCCGTCATCAAAACACCTGACCAGCGACTCGCGAAAAGTCAACCCTTCGTAATTTTGAGATTCGTGGTGTATGCTCCAGCCAACGTCCAGTCGGTGAATCCTGCCCCTCTTTCGGGGCACGTTTTCATGCAGGCGCAGCCCGCCGTGGTGCAGTGTCCAAAGGTCCAGTCGTTACCCTGGCTGGCGTCGCCGACGGATTCCAGAAGGGTGTGTGCCCCCGGTCCCGACCGGGCTCGTTCCGTCGGCCATCCCAGTGCGGTCGCCACTGAGATGCACCACCTCCACCCGCGACTGCTTCACCTTTGTGTTTGACCGCGTGATTGCTGTGCTCCCATGGACACCCTCCTCGACCTCGACCTCGACCTCGAATCCGTCATCCTTCTGGACTTCGACCCTGACCTGCCCTGCGAAGGCACCCACCACTTCCGTGGCCTGAGCGGGCATTCTCCTACCGCCCCCGGCTCCTACATGGTGGTCTCGCCGTGCTGCGGCCCCAAGGTCGTGCAGTGCACTCCCCGGGTTCTCGCGATGCAGGCATCCGGCGTGCTCTACTGCGGCGCCTGCCAGGGTGAGCACCTCACCAGCGAATACACCTTCACTCCGCTGTAGACCCGCGCCGCCACGCCCACCGGGGCAGCCGCGACGTGGCCGTGAGTACGGCCGCGATCGCGGTGAAGAGCAGCAGGGCGACCAGACAGTAGATCGCCGTCTCGAACGGGCCGCTGACCTGCACCGGGTCGAGGAAGAAGTAGGGGTACCAGCCCACGATCGACCCGCGGATGAGCGTGAACACACCCCAGATCGCGGGTGCCACGAGAACCCAGACCAGGATTTTCCATGGCAGGCGGGCCTTGCCGGCATCCATCAACCAGTCGAGCACCGCGATCGATGGAATCCAGAAGTGCAGCAGTTGGCTCGACCAGGGCACGTCGATCGTGTAATCCCGGGACGAGGACTGGATGACGATGGTCAGGAACACGATGCCCGAGACGACGATGTAGGTCGTCACCAGCAGCCGGAACCAGTCCAGCCAGGGCGGGTCAATCTCATGCCGGAACGCGGCGAACGCGGCGGCGACGAAGGCGACGACCGCGGCCATGGCGCTCTGCACGGTGAAGTAGCTGTAGTAGTTGTAGATCTGGAAGGTGGCGAAGCCGAGCACGTAGTCGAAGTAGCCGAGCAGGGCCACCACCCCCAGGACGGCCAGTGCCAGGCGGCCGATGCCGAACCCGCGGCGCACGATCTGCACGGGGAACGGCCGCGGCTCCCAGGAGAGGGCCGGGCGGACGGGAGCCGCGGGGAGTGCGCGCACGCCCGAGCCCGTCGCCGCAGCGAGGACGCGCTTCGTGGGTTCCGTCCGAGCGGGATCGGCAGCTCGCGCGCACATCCCCCCACGCTACGCCAGCCGGCCGGGTTCCCGCTGACTCCAGCCCGACCGGATGCTGCCGCTCACCGGGCCGGAACCCGGCCGAGGGCCGGAGTCCGTTCCGCTCAGAAGCCGATCTGAAACCCGGTCTCGCCGAGCGCCGGAATCGTGGTGACGTCGACCGCCTCCACGCGGGCCGACGGCGGACCGTGCTGCAGCCACGCGAGCATCGCCCAGACGGATGCCGCGTCACCCTCCAGCTCGACCTCCACGGTGCCATCCGTGCGGTTGCGCACGAACCCCGCGAGGCCGAGGCGGCGCGCCTCGGCCTGGGCGTAGTAGCGGAATCCCACGCCCTGCACGATCCCGCGCACGACAGCCTGTTTGCGAACCATGCTCCCAGTGTGCCTCGCCCTCGGCCGGCCCGCACCCGCCGCTCGCCCGCCTGCACCCGCCCAGCGGCTCAGGCGGAGTCGCGCCAGACGATCGGGGTCTCGAGCAGGATGCCGCCGGCCGGCTGCTCCTCGCCGCGCAGCTGGCCGAGCACGCACTCCGCCGCCCGCTCACCGAGGCCGAAGGCCGGCTGGTGCACGGTGGACAGGTGCGGCTGGGTGCGAAGCGCCCAGGAGCTGTCGTCGAAGCCGACGACGCCGACGTCGCCGGGCACGCTGCGCCCGGCATGGCGGAGAGCCTCCATGGCTCCGGCCGCGACCGCGTCGGAGGCGGCGAACACACCGTCGATCAGCGGGTCACGTTCGAGCAGCTCGAGCATGCCCCGTGCCCCGTCGGTGAAGGTGTAGAGCGGTACGCGGGCGACGAGAGCCGGGTCGAAGCGGTCGCCGAGGGCATCCGTGAAGCCGGCCAGGCGGTCGGCGCCGGAGTCGCGGTCGAGCGCGGCGGCGACCATTCCGATGCGCTGGCGGCCGGTCTGCATCAGGCGCTCGGTGATGGCGCGCGCCGACGCCCGGTTGTCGATGCCCACGAAGGGAAGCCGGCGCAGGTCGGGCGGATGCCCCACGAAGGCGGCCGGCAGGCGCAGCTTCTCGATGACCTGGGTGATCGGGTCGTCGTGCCGGGCGGAGACGATGATGACCCCGTCGACGAAACCGCCGCTGAGATAGCGGGCGACGCGGTCGGGGTCGCGCTGGGAGTCGATGACCAGGCTGACCATCTGTTAGTCGGCGCGGGAGAGCACAGTGTTGGCGCCGAGCAGGATGCCGCCGATGTTGGGGTCGTCCAGGAACTGGGAGTGCGGCTCATGCACGATGAAACCCACGGCCTCCGAGCGCTGCATGACCAGGCTGCGCGCGGCGTTGTTCGGTACGTAGCCGACCTTCTCGATGGCGGCCTCGATGGCGATGCGGGCCGATTCCGAGACGTAGGGCTCGTCGTTGACGACCCGGCTCACGGTCCCGCGGGAGACGCCGGCCTCCACGGCTACATCGTGGATTGTCGCGCGTTTGCGTCGAGACGGGATGGTCACCATTTGCTAACTGTAACGCTCCCGA
The DNA here is from genome assembly GCA_035581905.1 of Cryobacterium sp. Lineage (GTDB taxonomy): Bacteria > Actinomycetota > Actinomycetes > Actinomycetales > Microbacteriaceae > Cryobacterium. The sequence goes on along the minus strand of DATISQ010000264.1, from coordinate 1,056 downwards.
ACGAAGTTCGCGCTTGACACGGCTCGTAAGGATTACATACTCTGTGTACGTTCACAGAAAACCCAGCGGCGAGTCTTTCCTCCCGTCTCTGTGTACGTTCACAGAGTCGTCAACATGGTGTCCACACACACCACAGTCAGGGAGCACATGAACTCGCGCGCAGCCACTCACGACGGAACGGCTCCGGCCACCCCGTTCGTTCACGAGGGCATCGCCTACGGCTGTGACTACAACCCCGAGCAGTGGGGTCCGGGAACCTGGGCCGAGGACGTGCGCCTCATGCGCGAGGCCGGCGTCGACCTGGTCGCCATCAACATCTTCGGCTGGTCGCACATCGAACCGCGTCCGGGCGAGTACGACTTCGAAACCCTCGACACGATCATCGAGCTGCTGCACGTCAATGGCATCCGGGTCAACCTCGGCACCGGCACCTCGTCGCCGCCGCCGTGGCTGAGCACCCTCCACCCCGAGATCCTTCCGGTGATCGACGACGGCACCACCCGCTTCCCGGGTGGGCGCCAGGCCTGGTGCCCGAGCTCGGCCGTGTTCCGCGAGCACGCGCTCGCCCTGGTCGAGAAGGTCGCCGAGCGATACGGCCACCACCCGGCCATCGCCCTCTGGCACGTGTCCAACGAGCTGGGCTGCCACAACGCGCTCTGCTACTGCGACGACAGCGCGGCCGCGTTCCGCCGCTGGCTGCAGGCGCGCTACGGCACCATCGACGCCCTCAACGCCGCCTGGGGTACCTCCTTCTGGAGCCAGCGCTACGGTCAGTGGGCCGAGATCCTCACCCCGCGGCTCACCCTGTCCAGCCAGAACCCCGGCCAGGTGCTCGACTTCCACCGTTTCAGCTCCGCCGAGCTGCTCGACTACTACCGATTGGAGACCGCGGTGCTGCGCCGCCACTCGAAGGTGGCCGTGACGACCAACTTCATGATCACCGCGCACATCCGCAACCTCGACTACTGGTCCTGGGCCGGCGACATGGACATCGTCGCCACCGACCACTACCTCGACCACCGCCTCGCCGACCCGGCCATCGAGCTGGCCTTCGCT
>DATISQ010000263.1:0-25605 GCA_035581905.1 Cryobacterium sp. | reverse complement strand
CAGAACCGCTTCGAGTCCGTCATCAAGAACCTGGCCGTCTCCAAGGAGAACCTCTCGGCTGCCGGCTCTCGCATCCGCGACACCGACATGGCCGAGGAAATGGTCAAGTACACCCGTTCCAGCATCCTCTCGCAGGCCGGTACCGCCATGCTCGCGCAGGCCAACCAGTCCAACCAGGGCGTGCTGCAGCTCCTCCGCTAAACCGGTGAGTTGAACCTTTCGGGAAACCGCACGGTGAACTATGGCTGGTGGTGACCTCAGAGATGAACTGGACCTCATCCCTCGGGCACCACCAGCCATTCACGTTTCACCAGCCAGAACCGGTGTGACCCACGCCGAACCCAGCAGCATCCAGCACCACCCGGCACGAGAAAGAGGCGACGACATGGTCACAGCGATCGACGGCCTCGTCAGCGGCCTCGACACCACCAGCCTGATCAACTCGCTGATGCAGGTCGAGGCGGTTCCGCAGACCCAGCTCAAGGCCAAAGTCTCGTCGGCCCAGACCATGATCTCGGCCCTCCAGGGCCTGAACACCCAGATTGCCGCCCTCGCCGACCTGGGAACGAAGGCCGCCAAACCGGCCGCGCTCGACGTCTACTCCGCCACCAGCAGCTCCACCAGCGTCACCGTGGCTACCTCGGCCGGCGCCGCCGCCGGCCAGCTCGACCTCGTCGTCGGCACACTCGCCCAGACCCAGGTCACGGTCTCCGGACCGGTCACGGTCTGGCCCGACACCAACCTCACCCTCACCAGGGCAGACGGCACCGTCACGACCGTCACCGGAGCCTCCACCTCGCTCGACGACATGGTCTCGGCCGTCAACGCGGCCGGCGCCGGCGTCACCGCCACCAAGGTCGCCGTGGGTGCCGACGGCTTCCGCCTGCAGTTCACGGCCACGGCTCCCGGGGCGGCCTCGGGCGTCGCGATCTCCGGCACGACCGTGCCGATAACCCAGACCAAGGCCGCCCAGGATGCCGAGGTCACGCTCTGGGCCGGAACGCCGGCCGAGGCGAAGATCACCTCCCCGACCAACACGTTCGCCGGAATCCTGCCCGGCATGACGCTCACGGTCTCCGCCGTCTCGGTCGACCCGGTGAGCGTGACCGTGGCCCGCGACGACGCCCGGATCAGCACCACCGCGTCGGACCTCGTCACCTCCCTCAACGGCATCTTCGCGGTGATCACGAATCGCTCGGCGGTGAGCACCACCACGAACTCCTCCGGGGTCACCAGCACGACCGCAGGGATCTTCTCCGGCGACAGCACCATTCGCGACATAAAGCAGCGCCTCCTGTCGGCGGCCTCGATGCCCGTGAACGGGCGCTCCCCGTCGGAGTACGGCATCAGCCTCACCCGCTCCGGAACCATGGAGTTCGACGCGGCCAAGTTCGCGGCCGCCCTCGCCAAGGACCCGACCACGGTGAAGGCCGCCGTGACCGAGATCGCCACCCGGGTCGCGGCCGCCGCCACCACGGCCTCCGACAAGTACGACGGGCGGCTCACCCAGAAGATCACCGGCGAGCAGTCCACCGTGCGCAGCCTCGGCGACCGCATCGCCGACTGGGACCGCAGCCTGGCCACCCGCCGGGCAACCCTGCAGAGCACCTACACCGCACTGGAAACCCAGCTCGCCGCCCTGAAAGCCCAGTCCTCGTGGCTGAGCGCCCAGGTTGCCGGGCTCCCGACCTCGAGCACAGGATGATGATGGCAGTTATGAGCATGATGGGTGGAGCCCAGGCCCGACGCGCACAGTTGAACCGCGAAGCGGTGCTCTCGGCCACGCCGGTGCGCCTGCTGACGATGCTGTACGACCGGCTGCTGCTCGACCTCGGCCGCGCCGAGATCGCGCAGAACATCGAGGACTGGGCCGTCGCCTCCGAGAACCTGCTGCACGCCCAGGCCATCGTCGCCGAGCTGTCGACCTCGCTCAACGTGGACGCCTGGGAGGGCGGTGAAGGCCTGTTCGCCCTCTACACCTACGCCTCGAACGCGTTGATGAGCGCCAACATCCACCGGGACGTCGCCCGCACCCGCGAGGCCATCGCCCTGCTCGAGCCGCTGCGGCAGACCTGGCATGAAGCGGCCGAGCTGCTGCCGGCCCAGACGGCGGCGCGTGCCGGTGGGGAGTACGGTCTTGCCTAGGTCGGTGCTCCAAACCCGTGAGGTGCGGAACGCCCGGCAGGCGTGGCTGGACGTGCTGGACCAGCTCGAGACGAGCCTCGGTTCCGGCGCCCGCGACGCCGTGCTCGCCGGCCCGGGGGAGCGTTTCTCCACCGGGGTGCAGTGGCGAGCCCCCGAGCACCTCGGCCAGCTGCCGGCCGACCTCGAGAAGCGGGCCCGGCGGCTGATCTCCGGCCAACTCGAGCTCATCAGCGAGATCGAGGATGCCCGACGTTCCGCCGGCATGCACCTCGCCGCCGTGCGCACCCTCATCTCTGCCCAGCACACCGACCAGGCGGTCTACCTCGACGTAGCCGGCTGACTGCCGCCCAGCCCGCCCGCCCACCTGTTGCCCGCTCGGACACCTGTTGCCCGTGTGCCGGCAACAGGCGTCCGATTCGGCGACAGTTGCCGGGTGCCGCTCGAAAAGGTGCGCAAAAGAAAGTCCTGCCGACTCCTTACGAACCTCTGCCACCGGCCGATAGCAAGGAACGAGCAGGGATTGCTCGACCAACAGGCCACGGATCGGCCGCCCTCGTTCTGCCGACGAATCGGGTATCCGTGTTCCAATCCGTGACCGCCACCGCCATCTCCAGCGCACTGGACGGACTGGCCCTGCGCCAGCGCACCATCGCGAACAACATCGCGAACGTGAACACCCCCAACTTCCACGCCCAGCGCGTGGCGTTCGAGGATGCCCTGGCTCAGTCGGTCCAGGCCGGCAGCGGCAGCACGGTCGCCACCACGGCCAGTTCCCTCGAGCCCACCCGCCTCGACGGAAACAACGTCAACCTCGACACCGAGACCCTCTCCAACATCGACACCGTGCTGCGGTACCAGTTCGCGACGCAGGCCGCCAACGGGCCGTTCACATCGGTGCGTTCCGCGATGCGGACCAGCTGATGACCTTCGACGCCATCGGGATCGCCGGCAGCGGCCTCACCCTGCACCGCAAGTGGCTCGACGCCGTGGCGGACAATATCGCCAATGCCAATACGGTCACCGGTACCGACGGTGACGCCTTCCAGGCGCGCTACATTGTGGCGCAGGCCGGGCAGGGTACGACGGGCGCCTACGTCGCCGGCACGGCCCTCGGCGACGCCGAGGGCATCCTGACCTTCGACCCGAGCAACCCGATCGCGGACGAGGCCGGCTATGTGCGCCGCCCGGACATCGACATGGCCGAGCAGATGGGCGCACTGATCATGGCGCAGCGCGGCTACCAGGCCAACGCCGCCGTCGTCGACCGCGCCAAGTCGAGCTACGAAGCCGCACTCCAGATCGGACGCACCTGATGACCATCGGTTCGATCAACCCGATCCAGTCCGTGACCGGCACGGGATACCTGACCGGAGTGCAGGGTCTGCCGGGCATGCAGGGTGTGGCGGCGAACCACGGCAGCCAGGGCACCGACGGCTCGGCCTTCGGCAGCGCCCTCGTCGGCGCCGTCGACAACCTGCAGCAGCTGCAGGCCACCTCCAACACTCTCGCAGTGCAGGCCGTGACCGGCAGCCTGACCGACATTCACTCTGCCACCCTCGCTTCGACCCGCGCGCAGGTCACCCTGGAACTCATGGCCGCCGTGCGCAACAAGGGTGTCGACGCCTTCACCGAGATCATGCGGATGCAGGCCTGATGCCCCGCCCGATCACGTCGGCCTTCGAACGCCTCGGCCGCAGCATCAGCTCCTTCTCCATCGCCCAGCGCACCGTCGCCATCATCGGCGTGGCCGTGCTCGCCCTGGGTATCGCCGCCCTGAGCATGTGGGCCACCAAACCGGCCTACACGCCCCTGTTCTCCGGTCTGAGCGGCTCCGACGCGAGCGCCATCGTCGAGCAGCTGCGCAGCGCCGGTGTCGCCTATGAGCTCAGCGACGGCGGAGCGACCGTCCTGGTCCCGCAGCAGGACGTCTACGACGAGCGTCTCAAGGCCGCCGCGGCAGGCCTGCCCTCCTCCAGCTTGGGCGGTTACGGGCTGCTCGACACCATGGGTGTCACCTCCAGCGAGTTCCAGCAATCCGTGACCTATAAGCGGGCGCTCGAGGGCGAACTCGCCAACACCGTCAAGGCGATGAAGGGCATCAAGAATGCCTCCGTGCGCCTGGCGATCCCCGAAGAGACCGTGTTCGCGTCGGAGCAGAGCGCCCCCACGGCATCCGTCTTCGTGGAAACGGCCATCGGCAGCACCCTCAACGCCGATCAGGTGCAATCCATCGTGCACCTCACCTCCGCCTCCATCGCAGGGATGGCCCCCACCGATGTGGCCGTCATCGACTCCGCCGGGGTCGTCTTGTCGGCCGTCGGGGTGGGAGCCACCGGTTCCGCCGACCAGCAGGCCGGTGCCTACGAAGATCGCGTGCGCGGGGCCGTGCAGGCCATGCTGGACAAGGTCGTCGGGCCGGGAAACGCCACCGTCGTGGTGGCCGCCGACATGAGTTACCAGTCGGCCCAGCGGGTCGAAGAGTCGTTCACCACCCCCGAACAGGCACCGGTCCTGAACGAGGCCGTCAAAACCGAGGAGTACACGGGCACCGGCGGCGCCGCTGCCGGGGTCCTCGGCCCGGACAACATCGCCGTTCCGGCGGGAACCGAGGGCGACGGAACCTTCACCTCCGAAGACACCACCAAGAACAACGCTGTCAACAAGGTCACCGAAACCCGTACCATCCCGGCCGGCGAGATCAATCGGCAGACGGTCTCCGTGGCCGTGAACGCCGACGTCGTGGACAATCTCAACATCGATGACGTCACCGCACTGGTGGCGTCGGCCGCCGGCATCGACGCGCAACGCGGCGACGCGGTCACGGTCGAGGTCGTCGGCTTCAACGGCGGTGCCGCAGAGGATGCCGCCGCTGCCCTCGCCGCCGCCGAAGTCGCGGCCGCCAACGACCGGCGCGCCGAGATCGTGCGCCTTGCCATCATCACCGCGGGGGTCGTCATCACCTTCGTGCTGGGGCTCATCCTCTACGCGCGCCGTTCACGCCGCCAGAGCCGCGAGTCGATCGAGCTCGACGAGATGATGGAGGTCCGGCCCACGCTGGCCGCGCCGGTAGTGCCGTTCCCGCTGAGCGCGCCGGCCGCGCCGATCATGATCGACCCCACCCCGACCGTGGCCTACCTGCCGCCGACCGCCGACCGTATGCGGGTCGAGATCGATGCCCTCGCCCAGCGTGACCCCGCCAAGACTGCGGAATACCTCCGCGGTCTGATGGACGACCGGCAGCCCGCATGATCGACGCCCAGCCGGCCCTGACCGGAACCCAGAAAGTCGCCGTGGTCCTGATGAGCATGGAGCACCAGCGGGCCACCGAAGTGATGAAGCAGTTCAGCGAGGCTGAGGCAGCCGAAATTGCCGCGGAAATGGTGCAGCTGCGCCGGGTCGACCCGGGCGTGACTGAAACGACCGTTCTGGAGTTCCACGAACTGACCGTGAAGGGTGCCCGCACCCGGCGCGGCGGCCACGCTTACGCGATCGGGCTGCTCGAGGCATCCTTCGGCGCGGAGAAGGCCGCCGGGGTCATGGTCAGAGTCGCGTCGTCGATGGCCGGCAAGGCCTTCGAATTCCGCGACGCCGCGGAACCGCTGCAGATCCTGACGCTCCTCGACGGCGAGCTTCCCCAGACCATCGCCCTCGTGCTCGCGCATTTGCGCCCGGGGCACGCCTCCGCAGTGCTTGGCGGCCTCGACGCCGACCTCCGCGCGGAGGTGGCCCAGTGCATCGCCAGTATGGGAACGGCCACCCCGGAAGCCGTGCGCGTTGTCACCGAAACCCTGAAAGCCCGGGTCGGCGCCGTCGCCTCTTCCCGCGATTCCGTGGAGATCGTCGGCGGTATCCAGCCGCTCGTGGAAATCATCAACCGGGCCGATGTGGCCACTGAACGGGCCCTTCTCGAAGCTCTCGAGGCGCGCGATCCCGCCCTGGCCGAAGAGGTCCGTTCGAGGATGCTGACCTTCGCCGATATCGTCAAGCTCGAGGACCGCGACGTGCAGCAGGTGCTTCGCGGCATCGATGCGGGCATCCTGGCCATCGCCATGAAGGGCTCCGCCGACGGGGTGGTCTCGATCATCCGCAGCAACCTGTCCGAGCGCAACCGGGAGATCCTCGACGACGAGGTCAAGGCAATGGCGCCCGTTCGGGTATCGCAGGTCGAGGAAGCGCGGGCCACGATCGTGCGTGCCATCCGCGACCTCGAGGCGCAGGGAAGCATCACCGTGCAGCGCGCCGACGAGGACGATTTTGTCGTCTGACGCGCAGTCCGCCCGGTCGATCTTCTCGGCTGTGAGCTTCCCCAGCCTGCGCGATGAGCGCGACGCCGGCGACGACGCCTCCCGTGCCCGCGGGCATGCGGCCGGTTACGCTGCAGGCCTCCGGGCGGCCGCCGCCGATGTGGAAGCCCGGGTCGCGCACCTCGATGCCGAGCAGGAGGCCGCCGTTCGCCACGGCCAGGCACGGGTCGACCGGGCGGTCGTCCTGCTGGCTTCCGCCGCCGCCGCGCTGCACGAACGCACCGTACCGGTGATCCAGGAAGCGGAGGACACCCTCGTCGCGACCGCGCTGGAGCTGGCCGAAGCGATCCTCGGCCATTCGCTCGGCGACGCCGACGCCTCCGCGCGGGCCGCTCTGGGCCGCGCCCTCGGTTCCGTCACGACCGGGACGGACGGAACCGCCGTCCCGTCCGCCGCGCTCGGCACCCTTCGCCCGCACTCTGTGCGGATGAACCCCGCCGACCTCGACCTGATCGACCTGGTCACCCGGGCGGATGCCGGTGTCGCCTTCACGGCCGACGCCGCCCTGGCCCGCGGCGACGCGATCGCCGAGTTCCCTGACGGTTTTCTCGACGCCCGGATCGGCAGCGCGCTGGCCCGCGCGAAAGCCGCGCTCCACGGAGCCCGGTCGTGACCCCGGCACCGGTCTGGCGCCCCCAGGCGGAGAAGATCCGCTCCGCCCTCGCCGAGGCCCGACCCCAGCGCGTGGGCGTCGTCTCCTCGATCGTCGGTCTCGGTCTGGAAGTGCGCGGGCTCAACTCGGCGATCGGCGATCTCGTCACGGTCGGCGATCGCGGGGAGACCGATGCCGAGGTGGTCGCCACGACGCAGGGCGGCATCCGCTGCATGCCTCTGGGCCGGATGACCGGCATCCGGATCGGTGCGCCGGTGCGCTCCGGCGGCACCCCCCACCTCGTCCCCACCGGAACCGGCCTGTTCGGTCGGGTCATCGACGGCCTCGGCCGTCCCATCGACGGGAAGGGCCCTCTCGCTGTCGCCCGGTTCGTAGGCCTCGATCACGACAGCCCCTCGGCAATGGCCCGCTCCCGCATCCAGGCACCGCTCCAGCTGGGCGTGCGCGTGCTCGACACCCTCACCACCGTCGGCAGGGGGCAGCGGATGGGCCTGTTCGCCGGTTCCGGCGTCGGCAAGTCCTCGCTGCTCTCGATGATCGCCCGCGGCACCGACGCGGAGGTCTCTGTCATCGCCCTGGTGGGGGAGCGCGGCCGCGAGGTGCGCGAATTCCTCGAGGACGACCTCGGCACCGAGGGGCTCGCCCGCTCGATCGTGGTCGTGTCCACCTCCGACGAGCCGGCCATGATGCGCCTGCGCGCCGCCTTCCTGGCCACCCGGATCGCCGAGTCGTTCCGCGACGACGGCGCCGACGTGATGCTCATGATGGATTCGCTCACCCGGGTGGCGATGGCCCAGCGCGAGATCGGCCTCTCGGTCGGCGAACCGCCGGCCACCCGCGGGTATCCACCCTCGACCTTCTCCCTGCTCGCCCGCTTGCTCGAGCGCGCCGGCACCGACGAAACCGGTTCGATCACGGGTGTCTACACGGTGCTCGTCGACGGTGACGACCACAACGAACCCATCGCGGATGCCGCCCGCTCAATCCTTGACGGACACGTGGTGCTCGACCGCAAACTGGCGGTCCTCGGCCATTTTCCCTCCGTCGACGCGCTCGCCTCGATCTCCCGGGTCGCCTCCCGGGTCAACAGCCCCGAACAGAACAAGGTCGCCGGCCTGCTGCGGCGGGTGCTCGCCGCCCGCCGCAACGCACAGGACCTGCTCGACGTCGGAGCCTACCGGCGAGGCACGAACCCGCTGGTCGACGCCGCCGTCGACAACGAGGGCGCCATCAACGCGTTCCTGCAGCAACGGATGGATGACCAGACCTCGGCCCCGATCGCCTGGGACCAACTGACCACACTGACTCGAACACTGGGGGCACTCTGATGAAACGCACATTCGCTCTGGCCGGGCTGCTCCGGCTGCGTCACCTGCAGCAGGACCAGGCCGCCGGCGACCTGGCCCAGGCCAATGCCACCGCCCAGGCCAACGCGGCCCGCCGAGCTGCAGCCAGGGCCACCCTGGAGCGTACGCCGAGCCTGGCCAGCGGGGCCGACACGCTGTCCGCGATCGCCTTCGCCCGCGCGTCGGCGCACAGAATGCTGGCCGACATGGAGGCCCTCGGCCGCAACTACCAGGTTGCCGTCGGTGAGGCGCAGGTCGCCTTCGACACGACTCGCGCCGATTCGGTGCGGTTGGAGAAGCTCGAAGGACGGCACGGAGCCCTGGTGATGGCCGACGACCTGCACCGCGAACAGACCATCCTCGACGAGATCGCGTCGACCGGCTGGCATCGCAACCGGGGCGCAGACGGTGACCCGCGATGACCATGATCGCGGCGATGAGCCGGGTCAGCGAGATCCAGGCGACGCTCGTGCAGCTCTCTTCCGGGGTGAACGCGCAGAAGACGCAGACCGTTTCCGCCGCCAGCAGTGCTGCAGCAGGCACGTTCGCCGACGCCCTGGCGTCGGCGTCGGGCGCCGCCGTGGCCGGCCCCGCCGCGGTGAACCCGGACGGTGCCACCGGCACTGACGTGGTTGAAGCCGCGAAGAGATACCTGGGTGTGCCCTACGTCTTCGGCGGTGAAGACGCCAGCGGCATGGACTGCTCGGGTCTGGTGCAGACCGTGTATGCCGAAATGGGCATCGCCGTGCCGCGCCTCGTGTCGGGCCAGATGAAGATCGGCACGGAGGTCGGATCCCTGGCCGAGGCCCGGCCCGGTGACCTGATCGTCACCGGCGGCGGCGACCACATCCTGATCTACGCCGGCAACAACAAGGTCATCCATGCGCCCTACGAGGGTCGTACGGTCTCCCTGGTCGAGGCCTACATGGACGACTCCGAGATCACCACCATCCGCCGTGTGATCCCGGATGCGCCGGCCGCCGGCACGAGCTCGGCGCCCGCCTCCTCAGTCGCCGGCAGCCAGCTCAGCGCCGCACTTGCCTCCTTCCTGAACGGCGCACCCCGATGAACGCCGCCTCGGTTCGACTGGCGCCGGCGCCCCACGCGGCGGTGCCCGCAGCGCCTGCCTCCGCTGCGGCGCGCGGCCCGCTGGGTGCCCGCCCGGACGCCGGTGACGGTGCGCGTGGCGGCTCGTTCGCAGCCGTGCTCCAGTGCACACTGTCCGGCCCGCACACCGGAGCGGGTTCGGCTGCGACTGCGCCTGCGACTGCGACTGCCGCCATCATTTCAGGGCCGGCAGCTGACCCGGCCCGTGAACCGGCTTCGGAACCGGCTTCGGAACCGGCCTCGGAACCGGCCTTCGACCTCGCCTCTGACCTGGTGGCGGAACCGACCCAGACCAGGGGCGACCCGGCGCGGGGCCCTGCGCCGCAGCAGTCGGGCGCCCTCCTGCCGCCGCCGGGATTCAGCCTTCCGGCGTCGGCGTCCGGTGCCGAAAGCGGTGATGCTGACGCCGACTCTGCCGACTCCGGCGCTTTTGCCGAGCCTGAGTTCGCTGACACCGGCGAGGCGGCGCCCGTTGCTCCCGGAGCCTCGCCCTCGGCGGAAGCTCGTCCGGCCCCGATGCCGGCGCTTCCGGCACCCACTGCCGGTGCAACAAGCGTGGCGGGTACGGCACCGCTGGGCCTGTCGGCGGCCGCTCGGACATCTGTCACCGCTGTCCCCCTGGCCACAGTGAACCCGGCGGAGACCTCGGCACCCACGGCTCTGCCGGTGCCGCTCGGAACCCCGGTGACGGCGGCCACCACGGCGGTTGCACCCCACGTCGTGTCCGGCGCCGCGGCTCCGGCAGCACCGCCCGCAGCGCTGGCCGGCCAGATGTCCCGCCCCCTGTTCACCCTGGTGGGAGCCGCCAATGGCGACCACGTGATGACCATCAGCGTGAGCCCGGACAACCTGGGACCGGTCACCGTGCAGGCTCACGTGCGCGGCGAACATATCCGGGTCGAGCTGTTCGCGCCCACCGACCTGGCCCGCGACGCGCTCCGCGCCATCCTGCCGGACCTGCGCCGGGACCTGTCGGTCGGCGGGCTGAACGCCCAGCTGTCGCTGTCGGCCGACGCCCGCGCCTCGGACCCCTCCGCCTCCCGGCATGCCGGGTCCGACGCGCGCCGGGATCAACAGGCCGGCGACGGCCGGGCGACCCCGGGTGACCTCGCCGCGGACCCCCGCGCCGATCTCCGTGCCGACCTCCGACTGTCTTCCCTGCGCGCCGCCGGCTCGCACACCATCGACGTTCTCGCCTGATCGCCGCCCCAGACCCGCCATCACCAGAAGAGAGACCTTGTGACCATCGACGCAGTGGCAGCAGCCGCCCCGGCCGGGATGTACTCGACCATCCCCGTGCGCACCCCGAAACAAACCCTGGACTCCGAGGCGTTCATGTCGCTGCTGGTCACCCAGTTGCGCAACCAAGACCCCAGTTCGCCCATGGACACCAACCAGATGATCTCCCAGACCACGCAGCTGGCCATGATGGAGAAACTCGCGGCGCTGTCGACCACGGCAGACGAGAACTTCTCCCTGCAGATGCGCGTGGCCGCCGCCGCCCTGGTCGGCCAGAACGTCACCTTCACCCAGGCCGACGGCACCGTGGGCACCGGCACCGCCTCAAGCGTTTCTTACGCCGGCGCCGTGCCCCAGGTCACCGTCGATGGCACCCTCGTCGCCCTCGACCTGGTGACCGGCGTCACCTCGGGCCGCAGCACCGGCACCACCCCCGGAATCTCCGTCTGACCCTCCTACTTGTCCCGTCCCGCGTCTCACTGAAAGGCAGCACCCCATGCTTCGTTCCCTGTACTCCGGCATCTCCGGCCTCCGCTCGCACCAGACCATGCTCGACGTCACCGGCAACAACATCGCCAACGTCAACACCACCGCCTTCAAGGCGTCTGCCGTGCAGTTCCAGGACACCCTCTCGCAGCTGAAGCAGGGTGCCGGCGCACCCCAGGACCAGGTGGGCGGTACGAACCCGGCCCAGGTCGGGCTCGGCGTTCAGGTGGCCGGCATCGCCACCAACTTCGCCCAGGGTTCCGCGCAGTCCACCGGGCGCGCTACCGACATCGCGATCTCCGGCGACGGGTTCTTCGTCACCCAGCTCGCCGGCGAGACGCTCTACAGTCGCGCGGGCGCCTTCGACTTCGACGCCCAGGGTCGCCTGGTCTCCCCGGACGGCGCCATCGTGCAGGGCTGGAACGCCGCCAACGGCCAGATCAACGAGGGTGGCCCCGTGGGCAACATCACCCTGCCGCTGCAGGCCATGATCCCGGCGAGGGCCACCGGCACCGCCACCCTGGTCGGCAACCTGCCGGCGGATGCGACGGAGGGCTCCGCCATCGTGCGAGACGTCTCGGTCTACGACGCGCTGGGCGCCGCCCGCACCCTGTCGGTCACCTTTGCGCGCACGGCCACCGGCTGGACGGCCAGCGGCACCGACACGGCCGGTGGTACGAGCGCCGCCGCCGCCACGCTCACCCTGGACGCGACCGGCGGACTCACGGCCTCCGGGCCGCTGAACGTCGCCGGGGTCACCGTGGACCTCGCCGCCCTGACCGGGCAGGCAGGCCTGACCACGGCCACGATCAGCAGCCAGGACGGCTCCACGGCAGGGTCGCTCCAGTCCTTCACCCTCGGCAAGGACGGAACCCTGGTGGGCCTGTTCAGCAACGGCAGCCAGACCTCCATCGCCCGCATCGCCCTGGCCACCTTCACCAACCCGGGCGGCCTCGAAAAGGCCGGCTCCTCGGCCTACCGCGCCACCTTCAACTCCGGCAATGCGGCACTCGGCGCCCCCGGCGACGGCGGCCTCGGCTCGCTCAGCGGCGGCACCCTCGAGATGTCCAACGTCGACCTGTCGCAGGAGTTCACCAACCTGATCGTCGCCCAGCGCGGATTCCAGGCGAATGCGCGCATCATCACCACCTCCGACGAGGTGCTGCAGGAGCTCACCAACCTGAAGCGGTAACGTCTGCGCGTGCCTGCGCAGATATCCAGCGCCGGCACGGCGTCGGGCCGCACATTTTTGCGCGTCATACTGGAGTGACCGACGTTTCAGCTGAGGAGCAAAGATGCAAATCCTGGTCAACACCGACAACAACATCACGGGCACGGACGCAGTCGTGGCGGAGGTGGAATCCTCGGTCGAATCTGTTCTGGCCCGGTTCAGCTCCCGGTTGACGCGGGTCGAGGTGCACCTCAGTGACGAGAGCGCCGGCCGGGCGACGACCGACGACATCCGCTGCCTGCTCGAGGTGCGTCCCGCCGGGGGGAACCCCCTCGCGGCCACCGACAACGCCGGCACCGTGAACGGGGCCGTCAGCGGCGCACTGCGCAAGCTGGCCAGCGTGCTCGACACCACGTTCGGGCGCCTGGACGAGCACAAGGGTGCATCCGCGATGGGTGACGACCCAACGCCCTGAACCGGCTGCCTGACACTGTAAAGTTGGCCGTCCGCCTCACCCGGGGCTTGAACCCCCACCCGAGAGGACGGCCGCAGTGAGCCTGATCAGGCTGAACGACGTCAGCATCCGCTTCGAGAACACGCAGATTCTGCGCGAGGCCTTCTTCCGGCTCGAACCGGGCGACCGGGTCGGCCTGATCGGGCGCAACGGCGCCGGCAAGTCGACGATTCTCAAACTCGCCCTCGGCCAGGTGACCGCGGATGCCGGCACCGTCACCCTCGACCCCGGAATCCGGGTCGGCTACTTCTCCCAGTTCTCCGAACTGAACGGCGCAGCCACGATCACCGAGGTGCTCGACGGCCTGTTCGCCCCGATCAAGGCCCTCGAAGCGGAACTGGCGTCGATCGACGCTGCGATCGCGGCGGATCCCTCGCAGAGCGACGAACTGGACCGCCTGATCCACCGCCAGGCCGAACTGTTCGAGGACATGGACCGCCTGGACGGGTGGGACTATCCCCGGCGCATCGACACCGCGCTGACCACCCTCGGATTCGACGAGGCCCACCGGGTGTGCGCCATCGACGAGCTCTCGGGCGGCTGGCGCAACCGGGCGGCGCTGGCGAAGATCCTGCTCGAGCAGCCCGACGTGCTGCTGCTCGACGAACCCACCAACTACCTCGACGTCGCCGGCGTCGAGTGGCTCGAGGCCTGGTTCCGATCATTCCGCGGCGCGGCCATCATCGTCTCGCACGACCGGCGGTTCCTGGACGGGGTGGTCACCCGCATCATCGAGGTCGAGAACTACCACCTGCACGAGTACCCCGGCAACTTCGGTGAATACGTGGTGCAGAAGCAGTTCCGTCTGAAGACCCTCGAGCAGCAGTTCGTGCACGAGTCGGAACTGCTCGCGTTCGAGGCGGAGGGGATCAGCGACCGCCGCGAGGCCGCGAAGGCCGCCAGCCGCACCCTCGACAGCCAGCTCGCCCACATCAAGAAGACCCGCAGCCCGCGACCGGTCGACACGATCATCACCGAGATCTACGGCGGGCTGCACGTGAAGGACTCGCTCTGCCGCATCGAGTCGCTCAGCAAGTCCTTCGGCGAGAAGACGCTGTTCACCGATCTCAGCTTCGAGATCCGGCGCGGCAACCGGATCGTGATCCTGGGCTCCAACGGCAGCGGCAAGACCACGCTGCTGCGGGTGCTGGCGGGGGAGGAGAAGGCCGATTTCGGCGAGGTGGCCTGGGCATCCGGTGCCGCCGTGGTCTCCTACAACCAGGTGCTCGACGGTCTCGATGACGATGACACCGTCAGCCACTCCGTGAACGCGATGCCGGGCAGTCTCGCCTTCACCGCGACCCGCAAGTCGGTCAACCGCTTCCTCGCGATGTTTCAGTTCTCCGAGGCCGACCTCAAGCAGAAGATCGGCAACCTCTCCGGCGGGCAGCGGGCCCGCGTCGCCATGGCGCAGTGCCTGCTGTCCGGGGCCGCCGTGCTGCTGCTCGACGAGCCGACCAACCACCTCGACATGGCCAGCACCCAGGTGATGGAACGCGCCCTGTTCCACTTCCCCGGGGCCGTGGTCGTGGTCAGCCACGACCGGTTCTTCACCGACAAGATCGCCACCCGTCACCTGGTCTTCGGCAGCGACGCGGCCGCGCCCGGCGAGATCGTGGTGCGCGCGGCGTAGCGAGGGCCGGAGCAGTCCGTTCGGGGCGGCAGCTAACACACCCGGCCCTGCGGCCGACAGTGGGGCGTGACGGTTGCTCGAATCGTTCTGAACCCAGGGATGGACACCATGATCGTTGTGACGAGGCTGAACGACAGCCAGTTCGCGATCAACCCGGACCTGATCGAACGCATCCATGCGAACCCCGACACGACCCTCGTCATGGTCGACGGCGCCAAGTTCATCGTCACGGAGACCCTCGAGGACGTCATCGAGAAGATCGCCCGGTTCCGGGCCCACGTGATTTCGCTGGCCTACCTGTCCCCGGACGCCGACTACCGGCCCGGCATCCGTTCGCTCGGAATCGTCGACGGTCCGCACTTGATCGCGGAAATCATCGAACCGGGCAGCACGGTTCCCTCCCGCCCGCGGAGGATCTGATGGCAACCCTGGTCGGCATTGCGATCGCCTTCGGCTCGCTCTACGCGATGATCATCCTTGAGGGCGGCCACGTCGAGTCGATCCTCCTGCCCGCCCCGATGGTGCTGGTCTTCGGCGCCACCATCGCGGTCGGCATCGCCGGCGGCACGATCCGGGACGCGATTTCGGCGTTCAAGGCCCTGCCCGGTGCCTTCTTCGGCAAGACCACCCCGCCGCAGCAGGTGATCGACCAGGTCGTCGGCCTCGCGGAGAAAGCCCGCAGCTCCGGCCTGCTCGCCCTCGAGCAGGAGGCCGACACCGTTTCCGACCCGTTCCTGCGCGGCGCCCTGCAGAACATCGCCGACGGCACCGACGGCGACGAATTACGCATCCTTCTGGAGGACGAGCTCGCCACCGCCACCAAGGAGAGCCGCAACGCCGCCAAGTTCTTCACCACCCTGGGCGGTTACGCGCCCACGGTCGGCATCATCGGAACCGTTGTCTCGCTGACGCACGTGCTCGAAAACCTCGACACCCCGTCCACCCTCGGCCCGATGATCGCGGCCGCATTCGTCGCCACCCTCTGGGGGCTGCTCACGGCCAACTTCCTCTGGCTGCCGATCGGCAGCCGCCTCAAGCGTCTCAGCGACCTTGAGGTCGAACGGATGACCCTGCTCCTCGAGGGCGCGCTGGCGGTGCAGGCAGGCAGCCAGCCTCGGTTGCTCGGCGAGAGGCTGCGGGCCATGGTGCCGGCCCCGGCATCCGCCAAGGCAAGCAAGGCAGGCAAGGCAGGCAAACCCGGAAAGGGACCCAAGACCGGCAAAGCGGACCAGTCATTGCCGAAGGCCGCATGAGCGGGCATGGCCGCGGGCGGAGCCGCGGGCGGGGGCTCGAGGAGGAGCACGTCGAGCACGTCGACGAGCGGTGGATGGCGTCGTACATGGACATGGTCACCGTGCTGATGTGCATGTTCATCGTGCTGTTCGCGATGTCCTCGGTCGACCAGGAGAAGTTCCTGCAACTGAAGAACTCGCTCGCGACTGGTTTCGGGGCCACCGACGTCGGCAAGATCGACACGGCCAAGGGTGTGGTCGTGACCGAGGACAAGGTCGCCCAATCGGAAGTGACCGGATTCACCGACCTCGACCTCGCCGCGGCTGAGATCACGGACCTCACCTCGGTGAAGGACGCCCTGCAGGCCGCCGTGGATGCCCAGGGCGTGGCCCAGCAGGTGCAGTTCACCATCGACGCGCGCGGCCTGGTCATCGGGCTGATCGGCTCCGAGGCCTTTTTCGAGCCCAACCTCGCCAACCTGAGCGGCCAGGCCGTGCAGGTCCTCGATGCCGTGGCGCCGATCCTCTCGGCCAACACCCGCGAGGTGAAGGTGGAGGGCCACGCCGATCGGCACGGCGTCACCACGAATTACCCCACCGACTGGGAGCTGTCCGCCGGCCGGGCGACCGCAGTGCTCCGCCGCCTGGTCGAGTTCGGCGGCGTGGGCCAGGAACGGATCTCCGCGGTCGGCTACGGCTCGGCCCGGCCGGTCGCGGAAGGCTCCGACCTGGCCGCCCAGGCCCAGAACAGGCGGGTCGATGTGGTGCTGCTCTCCAGCCAGCCGGAAGCGGTGCGCCAGCTGATCCCCGACATCCTCTCCGGGGTCACCGCCGCTGACCCGGAGCCGGCCGGAGACACGGGAACCACGGGAACCACGAAGACCGCAGAAACCGTCGTCGTCACGGACGCGGAAAAATCTCACTGAGCTGCTAACCATCCGTTCGGCCCGACCGATAGTCCTCACCGTGACGGTCCAGGAACAAGCAGTGATTGGTGTGCCCGCTTCGGCGGGGCGCGCGGTCGAGGTGTACGACTTTCGTCGCCCGACGACGCTCGCTCGCGAGCACTCCCGGGTGCTGGAACTCGCCTTTGAGACCTTCGCCCGCCAGTGGGGCACCCAGCTGACCGCCAAGGTGCGCGTCATGTCCCAGGTGAAATGCGACCACGTGCTCATGCGCACCTACGACGAATACGCGTCGTCGCTGCCCGCCACGACCGCCATGGTGCTGTGTCCGGTGGGCGGCATCCCCGCGAAGGCCGTCGTGCAGTTCCCGACCTCGGCGGCTCTGTCCTGGGTGAGCCACATGCTGGGCGGAACCGCGGGCACCCCGCCGCCGGAACGGGCCTTCACCCAGATCGAGCTGGCCCTGGTGCGCCGGCTCATGGACGACGCCCTCGAAGACCTGCGCTACTCGCTCGGTTCCCTGTTCGTGCACACCATCACCGTCGGCGGAATCCAGTACAACTCTCAGTTCGCCCAGGCCGCGGCGACCGCCGACCTGATGATCGTGGCCGGCTTCACGATGCGGATCGGGGACGCGTCCTGCGCCGCCACGGTCGCCCTCCCGGCGGAGGCGCTGGTGCCTCAGCTCGTCGAGTCGGCCCCGCAGGCCGGGTGCGCCGACCCTGCCGATCTGCTGCGCGCGCAGCTGGCCCAGGTGCCGGTGGACGTGTCCCTGCAGCTGGCGCCCGCGCTGGTTCTTCCCAGCGTCGTGCTGGGGCTCGCCGTGGGTGATGTACTGCCCCTCCCGCACCCCCAGCACCGTCCGCTCGACGTGGTCGTCGACGGCCACACGCTCGCCCGGGCCGCCGTCGGTTCCAACGGTTCCCGCCTGGCCTGCATCGTCATCGACACCGAGGAGTCCGCCCCATGACCGTCATCCCCATCGCCGTGCAGACGGCGGCCGTCGAGGCCTTGCTGGACGTGCTCCCCACCGTTACCCGGCTCCGGGCCGAGCTCTGCTCCGGTACTGCTCTCGCCGGTCGGGTCGGCAGCGCCGCGGTCGCCTCCTTCGTGGGCGTGACCTCCGCCGACCTCGCCGTCGTGCTCGCCGACCCGGCCGCGCTGGACTCCGCGTCCGGCCTCGACTCCTCCCTGATCTCCCGCCAGGACGTGCTGCGCCCGGCTCTGGAGAGCGCCTCCGGCGTCTTCGGGATCGGCGTTCTGGGTGACACCCGGTCCGACGACGCCACCGCCCTGTTCGCGGATGCCGCCACCAGCGTTTTCGAGCTGACCGGAGACGGTCTGGTCACCGGTTGGTTCGCCGTGCGGCTGCGCTCCAACGGGGTCCCCGGCGGCACGGGCCGGTCCAACCAATCCGTGGCCGGCAAGCTCGGTCGGATCAACAGCGTGCAGATGGCGTTGACCGTGGAAATCGGGCGCACACGCATGTCCGTGCGGGACGTGCTGTCCCTCGAACCCGGCGCCGTCATCGAACTCGACCGGTCCGCCGGGGCACCCGCGGACATCCTGCTGAACGGCCGGCTGATCGCGCACGGCGAGATCGTGGTCGTCGACCAGGACTACGCGGTGCGGATCACCCAGATCCTCGATGTGGCTGAGAGCCTGACCTAGGTGGACACCGTCCTGGTCGCGCTCCGGGTGGCGCTGTCCCTGGCTGCCGTGCTGGGGCTGCTCTGGGTGCTCCAGCGCAAGCTGGCGAAGGGCTCCCTCGGCGGGCGCACCGCGAACGTGGTGACCGTTGTGGGCCGGCAGGGTGTCGGCCAGAAGGCATCCGTCGTTGTCGTCGACATCGACGGCCGCCGGTTCGTGCTCGGCGTGACCGAACAGTCGGTCAGCGTGCTCCATGACGGTCAGGCACCCACGGATGCCGCGGCGCCCCCCACCGCGGACGACTTCGCCCGCGAGTTCGACCAGGCCGTGCAGGCCGATTCCAGGATCGCCGGCGGGGAGCTGACGCCGCCCCTCGTCCTCCGGCCGCGCCGGGACCGGGGCGCGTCGAGCCGGATCGGCGGGTCGATCCTCTCGCCCGCCACCTGGCAGCAGACCGCCGCCGCCCTCCGGCAGGGCCGGTGACCACCCTGGATGCCCGCCCGGATCGGCGAATGGACATCGCCCGGCACCTGGTGATGGCGGCCCTCGTGCTCGTGATCGTCCTGGCGTTCGTGCTGCTCGTGGCGCCGGCCGGCCACGCCGTCCCCACCGACCCGGTCACGCCGACCGACCCGGCCACCCCCACGGAGCCGGGCGGCGGCGGGCTCAACGTGCAGATCAACGGCCCGAACGGTGAACCGTCCTCGGCGATCGTGACCCTGCTCGGGATCACCCTGCTCTCGGTGGCGCCGGCCCTGCTGCTGATGATGACCAGCTTCACGAAGATCTTCGTCGTGCTTGCGATGACCCGCAACGCGCTCGCGCTGCCGTCCATCCCGCCGAACCAGGTGCTGGCCGGACTGGCCCTGTTCCTGTCGCTGTTCATCATGGCGCCCATCCTGACCGAGATCAACGACAGCGCCCTTCAGCCGTACCTGAACGGCACGATGGACTTCAACGACGCCGTCACGCTCGGCTCGGCGCCGTTGCGCTCGTTCATGCTCGCGCACGCCCGGGAAGAGGATCTGGCCCTGATGACCCGGGCCGCCGACCAGCCGAACCCGGAGACCCGTGACGCTGTGTCGCTGCTCACGCTGATCCCGGCGTTCATGATCTCCGAGTTGCGCGCCGCGTTCATCATCGGCTTCGTGATCTTCGTGCCGTTCCTCGTGATCGACCTCGTCGTGTCCGCGGCGCTGATGTCGATGGGCATGATGATGCTGCCGCCGGTGATGATCTCGCTGCCGTTCAAGATCCTCCTGTTCGTGCTCGTCGACGGCTGGGGTCTGATCATCACGACCCTCGTCTCCAGTTACCGGGGTGGCTGATGGATACCAACGCCGTCCTCGACATCGGCCTGCAGGGCATCCTGATCGCCGGCAAGCTGTCCGCCCCCATTCTGATCACGGCCCTGGTCGTCGGTTTCGCCATCTCCCTGCTGCAGTCGATCACCCAGATCCAGGAGGTGACGCTGTCGTTCGTGCCCAAGGCCATCGCCGTGGCCGTGGCTCTGATCATCTCCGGGCACTGGATGATCTCCGAGATGGTGTCGTTCACCGAGATGCTCTTCGCCAAGATCCCCGGCCTCATCGGCGGCGGCTGAGATGAACATCACCCTTGACTTCGCCTGGATCGAAGCCACCATGCTCGCGGGCGTGCGGATGGTGGCGTTCCTCGTCGTGGCGCCGCCGTTCTCCTACAACGCGTTCCCCCTGCGGATCAAGGGCATGCTCGCCCTCGGCCTGGCCCTGGCCGTCTCGCCTCGGGTGACGCCGGGCTACGTTTCGCCCGACACGGGCGGGTTCATCACCGCCCTGATCCTCGAGATCGTGGTCGGCGGTCTGCTCGGCTTTTTGGTGCTCCTGGTCTTCTCGGCCATCCAGTCCGCCGGCAACCTGATCGACATGTTCGGCGGGTTCCAGCTCGCCCAGGGCTTTGACCCGCAGGCCATGGTCAACGGCGCCCAGTTCACGCGGTTGTACCAGATGACCGCACTGGCGCTCCTCTTCGCCTCCGGCAGCTACCAGCTGATCCTTGGCGGTATCACGCGCACGTTCTCCGCCCTGCCGATCGGGGGCGGCATCGACCTCGCCGTGCCGATGCAGACCGTCACGGCCGCGGTCGGTCAGATGCTGCTCTCCGCCGTGCAGATCGCCGGACCGCTGATCGTCGTCCTGTTCCTCGCCGACGCCGGCCTCGGCCTCCTCACCCGGGTGGCCCCGGCCCTCAACGCGTTCGCGCTCGGCTTCCCGCTCAAGATCCTGATCACATTCACGCTGGGCGCCGCCGGATTCGTGGCCCTGCCGCGCATCGTCGCGTCACTGACCGACAGTGCCGTGGCCACCATGCTGGGGGTGCGATAGATGTCCGACTCCGGTGAGAAAACCGAACAGGCCACCGACAAACGGATGCGCGAGGTGCGGTCCAAGGGGCAGCTCTCCAAGTCCCAGGACCTGACCGCCTGGGTCGGCATCGGCGCGGCCGCCGCCATGACACCCCTCACAATCGGGCTGGCCGCGGACGCCGGGACCGATCAGATGATCCGCATCCGCAGCCTGGTCGCCAACCCGCAGCCCGACCTCGCCGTGCAGATGCTGGTGGACTCGCTGGCCTCGATGGGCGGGATCCTCACCCCGATGCTCGCGACCGTCTTCGTCGTGGTGCTCGTGGGCGCGGTGGTGCAGGGCGGCGTGCACTTCAAGAAGGTCGCCGGAAAATACGAGCAGTTCAACCTCGTGACCGGCATCGGCAGGACCTTCGGCGCCCAGGCGCTCTGGCAGGGCGTCAAGGCGCTGCTCAAGACCATCGCCGTGGGTCTCGTTCTGGTGCTCGTGGTGCAGGGACTCACGCCGATCCTGATGACGGCTGGAGGGCTGCCCGTCTCCGTGCTGATCGCCGCGGCCGGCGACGGCGCCACCGCACTCGTGCAGTCGGCCGTCATCGCCGGACTGGTGCTCGCCGCCGCGGACGTGTTCGTCGTGATGAAGCGCAACCGCAAGCGCACCCGCATGACGAAGAAGGAGGTCACCGACGAGAACAAGAGCGCCGAGGGGGACCCGATGGTGAAGTCGCAGCGCAGGGCCCGGCAGCTGGCGATGAGCCGCAACCGCATGATCTCCGCCGTCGCCACGGCCGACGTCGTGCTGGTCAACCCCACCCACTTCGCAGTCGCCCTCCGGTACGAGCCGGGCAAGTCCGCCCCGCGGGTGGTGGCCACGGGGGCCGGAGTGATTGCGGCGCGCATCCGGGAACAAGCGGAGACCGACCGGGTCCCCATCGTGCGGGACATCCCGCTCACCCGGGCCCTGCACAGCGCCTGCAAGCTGGGCGACGAGATCCCGGTGGAGCTCTACAACGCCGTCGCGCAGGTGCTCGCCTTCGTGCTTGCGCTGAAGTCCCGTGGCTCCGGCTCCGGCGCCGGCAGCGGTGCAGGTCCCGCTGCCCGCGTGCACACCCTCAACGATCGTGTCCTGACGGCCGGAGGCCACCGATGAACAGCAATCTCGCCAAACTCGCGGTGCCGGTCGGGGTGGTCGGCATCATCCTGTTACTCGTCGTGCCGGTTCCCGCCGTGATGCTCGACGTGCTGATCATCGTCAACATCCTCCTGGCGCTGGTCACTCTGCTGACGACGATGTTCGTCAAGAAGCCCCTGGATTTCTCCGTGTTCCCTTCGCTCCTGCTCATCGCTACTCTGTTCCGGCTGGGCCTGAATGTGGCATCGACCCGGCTCGTGCTCGGCGACGGCTACGCGGGGCAGGTCATCGCCGCGTTCGGTGACGTCGCCGTGGGCGGCTCCATCATCATCGGCGCCGTGATCTTCCTCATCCTCGTCGTGATCCAGTTCGTCGTGGTCACCAAGGGTGCTGAACGTGTGGCCGAGGTCGGCGCGCGGTTCACCCTCGATGCCATGCCCGGAAAGCAGATGGCCATCGACGCCGACTTGAACGCCGGCCTGATCACCGACGTGCAGGCCAGGGAGCGCCGAGCCGAGGTCTCCGCCGAGGCCGACTTCTACGGTGCCATGGACGGTGCGTCGAAGTTCGTCAAGGGAGACGCGATCGCCGGCATTGTCATCATCATCATCAACCTGGTCGGCGGAGTTGCGATCGGCATGATCCAGCGCGGTCTGTCAGTCAGCGAGGCCATGAGCACCTACTCGCTGCTCACCATCGGCGACGGACTGGTGACGCAGATCCCGGCGCTTCTGATGGCCGTCTCGACCGGCATGATCGTGACCCGCTCCAACGCGGAGTCCGACATCGGCGAGGCAGCCTCCGGCCAGCTCACCCAGTCTCGCAACGCCCTGATGATCGCGGGCTGCGCGGCCCTGATGATGGCGCTGATCCCGGGCATGCCGATCATCCCGTTCGTGGTGATCGGGCTGGGCCTGATCCTTTTCGCCCGCCGGATCAAGGCTGGGGAAAGTCGGGACCAGGCGGGCCGGGATGCCGGTGTCGCCGCCGAGGCGATGGTGCCGCGCTCCGACACTCCCGAAGACCTGATCGAGACCATGCGGGTGCACGCTCTGGAGATTCTGCTCGCCCCCGACCTCGTCGACCTTGTCTCCGGAGCCCAGGACGACCTCCTGGCCCGGGTGCGCGCCCTCCGCCGCAAGGTCGCCATCGATCTCGGCGTGGTTGTGCCGCCCGTGCGCACCCGCGACAGTGTGGACCTGCCCTCTTCCACCTATTCGATCCGGATCGCGGGCGTGGAAGCCGGCCGCGGGATCGCGCCGGCCGGCAAGGTGCTAGCTCTCGGCGACGCGCTCGGCGCGCTGCCAGGCCAGGCCACGGTGGAGCCCGTGTTCGGTCTCACCGGCAAATGGGTGCCGAGCGAGATGCGGCACAGTGCGGAGATGACCGGGGCCACGGTCATCGACCGGGTGTCGGTGCTCATCACCCACCTGTCTTCGATCATCAGCGGCAACGCGGCGCGGCTCCTCACCCGGGAGGATGTGCGTGTGCTCACCGAAGGGGTGCGCCTGGTCAACCCGTCCGCCGTGGAGGACCTGATCCCCGGGCTGCTCTCCCTCGCCGAGGTACAGCGGGTGTTGCAGGGTCTGCTCATGGAGCAGATCCCGATCAACGACCTGCCGCGCATCTACGAGTCCCTCTCCCTGCGCGCCAAGGTGTCGAACGATCCGGAGGGGCTGGTCGAGACTGCCCGGCAGTCGTTGGGCCCGGCCCTCAGCATGCAGTACCTCGACGACGGCCTGCTCCGGGTGATCATGATCGAGCCGTCCCTCGAGCAGTCCATGCTCGAGGGGCTGCGCCCCTCCGATCAGGGCACCCAGATCATGCTGGAACCGAACCGGGTCGACGCCATCCTCGGGTCGCTGAACGAGGCAGTCGCGAACGTCGAAGCGGCCGGGCTGAGCGCGGTGCTGGTCTGTGCGCCGGCGCTGCGGCCGGCCATCCGTCGACTGGTGTCGGCTCAGTCCGGCGGCCTCGCGGTGCTGTCCTACCAGGAGGTCACATCCGCGAACGTGGCCATCGAGACGGTGGGAGTGGTGCGTGGAACCGAGTCGATTTCTGCTTGAGGGTTCTTCCCTGCAGGAACTGAAGTCGCGCATCCTTGCCGAGCATGGCGCCGACGCGCGCATCGTGGCCGCCGAACGGGTCACCGTCGGCGGCATCAAAGGCTTCTTCGCCCGGCGGCACATCGAGGTCACGGTCGAGGTGCCGGCCAGGCGCCGACGTGCGACGCACTCCCGACTCGACGTGCAGGCTCGGCTCGGCATCGCCGCCCTCCTGGAAGATGCCGACGCTGCGGAGGCTGGCCTTCACCGTGCCGTGGCCCCGGTCTCCCCGGAGCGCCTGTCGACCGCTTCGGACAGCTTCGCTCATCTGATGGACGAGCTCACTTTCGCCACCGAGGAACCCACCGCCCCCGAGCTGCTCACTCCTGGTTCGCCCATCCCTGAGGTCGGGACGGGTGAATCGTCCGCCGCCGCGCCGCATGCCGCCGATCACGGGGCCTCCCGGTGGGCACCCGACCGAGTGCCTGACCGAGCGCCTGTTCCTGACCGTGCTCCGGTCCCGCACCGTGAGCCCGCCCGGCAGGTCGGCGGGCGCAGGGATGCCCGGCTGAGAGAAACCGAGCAGGCGGCCGCCCAGGCGGCGGTGCCGCGGCCGCTCTCCGGTGTCGGCGACCTTGTTCTCGTCATCGGTTGGCCGGATATCGCGCTGCGGGTCGCCCGGGAGCTGGCCGCCGCGCATGGTTCGGCCGCGGTGCTCGTGGCCGGCACGATCGACTCCGGAACGCCCGCCGCCGCCGGGCTGGAGCGCATCCTGGACCGGCGCACCGCGTTGGAAGCACGGGCGCGGGGAGTCGAACGCCGACAGACCGGTTTTCTGGCCTTCGGTCTGGGGACCGACCCGGCCACGGCGGACATCCACGCCGGCCTGTTGGCTGCCCTCGGCGCGGACCAGGTCTGGCTGGTCGTGGATGCCGGCCGCAAGCCAGTAGACACCGCCCGGTGGGTAGTCGAGGTCGCCCGCAGCGTGCACGTCGACGCGATCGCGGTGACGGGTTACGGCACCACCGGGTCGCCCGAGAGCGTCGATGAGCTGCAACTGCCGATCGGATGGGTCGACGGCGCCCAGGCAGAGGCCAGCACGGTGGCCGGAATGCGCCAGCGCCTCCCGGGACGGGCCGACCGGTCAAGCTAGGCTGGGCAAGTGCTGGTTTTAACACGCAAACTGGGGGAGAAGATCCTCATCGGTGACGACATCGTCATCACCGTTCTCGACGTGCGCGGCGACAGTATTCGGATCGGCGTTGACGCTCCTCGGGGCGTGCGTATCCAGCGGGACGAGGTGCTCCGCGCCGTGACCGAGGCGAACATCGCGGCGAGTCTCGCGAGCCAGGGCGACGCTGACGCCGAGGCCCGACTCAAGACCACTCTCGCCCTCCTCCCCAGCGCCCCGCCCGCTTCGTAGGACCCCGCACCAGGCGCTCCTCCCCGGTGGTGGAGCATTTCGAGACCAGAGACCAGGAGTCCGCGGCGAGATTCTCCGCTGTGACGGCGGCGTCGAATGCAGAAGGCGGTCTCGCCGGGGATGAACCCCGGCGAGACCGCCATCAACCGCTACAGCGAAACGCGCCTACGCGCCCACGCGGTCCAGGCGTGCGACACCGATCTTCGAGTCGGCCATGCCGTAGAACACGAACAGCTGCCCCTCGATCTCCTCGATCGCGGTCGGGAACACCACGTTCGGCACGATGCCGCTGATCTCGTCGGGCGTCTCCGCCTTG
>DATISQ010000262.1:0-2363 GCA_035581905.1 Cryobacterium sp. | reverse complement strand
GCGGCCTACGCGACGCACGCCGGCATCACCGCTGCGGTACTCGTGCCCGAGGGCAAGATTGCGCTCGGCAAGCTCAGCCAGGCCATTGCGCACAAGGCCGAGCTGCTGCAGATTGAAGGCAATTTCGACGATTGCCTCGACATCGCCCGCGACCTGTCCGCGAACTACCCGGTGCACCTGGTCAACTCCGTCAACCCCGACCGGATCGAAGGCCAGAAGACGGCCGCCTTCGAGGTCGTCGAGGTGCTGGAAGACGCCCCGGACATCCACATCGTCCCCGTCGGCAACGCCGGCAACTACACCGCGTACACGCGCGGCTACACCGAAGAGCTCGAACGCGGCGCCACCACGAAGCTGCCGCGCATGTTCGGGTTTCAGGCCTCCGGCAGCGCCCCGATCGTGCTCGGCCACCGCGTCGACCACCCGGAGACCATCGCCAGCGCCATCCGCATCGGCAACCCGGCCTCCTGGGACCTCGCCCTCGCCGCGCGCGCCCTGACCGACGGCTACTTCGGTGCGATCAGCGACGAGAAGATCCTCGAGGCCTACCGCATCCTGTCGGCCGAGGTCGGCATCTTCGTCGAGCCGGCCTCCGCGATCAGCGTCGCCGGTCTGCTCGAACGCGCCGAAGCCGGACTCATCCCCGCCGGATCCACCGTGGTGCTCACGGTCACCGGCCACGGACTGAAGGACCCGCAGTGGGCGCTCCGCACCGCGGACGGCTCCGACGTCAAGCCGACCATCGTGCCCGTCGACACCGCCGAAATCGCCAGCGTCCTCGGGCTGGTCCAGAAATGACCGTTGCCGAGGCCCTCTCCGGCAAGTCGGTGCTGGCTGGCCGTTCCGTCACCGTTCAGGTGCCGGCGACCACGGCCAACCTCGGCCCCGGTTTCGACACCCTGGGCCTGGCCCTGGCGCACCACGACCACCTCGAGGTCTCCGTTCGCGACGAGCCGGGCGTCACGGTCGAGGTGCACGGCGTCGGCGCAGGCGTGGTGCCCACCGATGAGACCAACCTCGTCGTGCGCGCCCTCAGCCACGCCTTCGCCGCCTCCGGCCAGGACCTGCCCGGTCTGAACCTCGGTGCCCGTAACGAGATCCCGCACGGCCGCGGCATGGGCTCCTCCGGCGCCGCCATCGTCTCCGGGATCATGGCCGCGAAGGGTCTGCTCGAGGGCATCGTCGACATCGACGCCGAGGCGCTCCTGGCCCTCGCCACCGAGATGGAGGGGCACCCCGACAACGTGGCGCCCGCCCTTTTCGGCGGGCTCACGATCGCCTGGATGACCCCCGAGGGGCCCCGCCACAAGAAGCTGATGGTGCACCGCGGAGTCAAGCCGCTGGTCTTCGTGCCCGAGCATGCCATGTCCACGGCACTGGCCCGCAGCCTGCAGCCGGAGAGTGTGCCGCACGAAGACGCCGTCTTCAACCTGTCCCGCTCGGCCCTGCTGATCGCGGCCCTGATCCAGAGCCCGGAACTGCTGCTCGCGGCCACCGAAGACAAGCTTCACCAGAGCTACCGCGCCGCCGCCATGCCGGAGACCAACCGACTGATCACCCTGCTGCGGGAGCACGGATTTGCCGCCGTCGTGTCCGGCGCCGGCCCGTCGATCCTGGTGCTGGCCAGCGACCCGGGGCAGCGACTCATCGCGGCCGAGCTCGTCGCCGCCGAGTCCGAGACCCCCTGGCAGGCGCTCATGCTGGCCGTCGACGTGCTGGGCGCGACCGTCACCCGCACCGACCGCTAGAGAAGCATCCGAACGCCGAAGACACGCCCATTCGGGAGGTCTTCGGCGTTCTTGCGTTCTGCTACAGTGAAATAGCACCCGATGGAACCGCGTAACGTCCGGTTCCCTTCTCCGGTGCATTCCCTGTAACTCACTGCTATCGCATCATCTATGCGTAGCTGTGTGTGTTCACTTCAATCCACATCACTTTGGGATTGGACCACCCGCAGCGCGTGAGACGCTGCAACAGCTTCCCTGGCCCGCACGTATGACGCCAGGGGAAAGGACAATTTTCGTGACTGACGTCAACCTCCTCACCCCCGGTGCGGACTCCTCGCACCTGACCACCCTTCGCGTCGCCGAGCTTCAGGCCCTGGCGCTCGAACTGCGCATCCCGGGTGCATCCAAGCTTCGCAAGGGAGAGCTCGTAGGAGCTATCACCGCCGCGCAGGCCAGGAATGCTTCCTCCGGCGACTCCGCTGCCGACACGGCCACTGTTGCCGTGGCCGCTGACGCGTCGGCCGTCGATGCCCCGGCCTCCGCTCCCGTCGAAGAGAACACCCCCGCGGCTGAGAACGCCGACGTGGCCGTTGATGCGCCGCGCAAGCGGGTCTCCCGGCGCGCCTCCACCTCGAC
>DATISQ010000261.1:0-9581 GCA_035581905.1 Cryobacterium sp. | reverse complement strand
TGGATGGGCGAGCTCGATC
This sequence comes from Cryobacterium sp., assembly GCA_035581905.1. Classification (GTDB taxonomy): domain Bacteria; phylum Actinomycetota; class Actinomycetes; order Actinomycetales; family Microbacteriaceae; genus Cryobacterium. Next base: position 9,562 of record DATISQ010000261.1, on the reverse strand, counting down.
GCCGGCACAGCGAATGGATGCGGCTCGCGCTCACGGAGGCACGCGCCGCCCTCGTGACGGGGGATGTGCCCGTCGGCGCGGTGGTGCTGGACCCGGCCGGACAGGTGATCGGCCGAGGGCGGAACGAGCGCGAAGCGCTGCAGGATCCCACCGGCCACGCCGAGATGGTGGCCATCCGTCAGGCTGCCGTGTCCCTGGGCGACTGGCATCTCACCGGCTGCACCCTCGTGGTCACGCTGGAGCCCTGCGTGATGTGCGCCGGAGCGATCCTGGCCGCACGGGTGCCCGTTGTGGTCTTCGGTGCGTGGGACGAGAAGGCCGGCGCCTCGGGGTCCGTCTACGACGTGCTGCGGGACCGCCGGCTCAATCACCGGGCCGAGGTCTACGCCGAGGTGGACGCGGACGAGTGCGGGGAACTGCTCAGGGAGTTCTTCGCGGATCCAGCCCGTCGAGCCATTCGCTGAACAGGGCTCTGGAAGCGTCCTGCATGCCCCTGGAGTAGCGTTCGCGGTCGCGGCGCAGGTCGCCGGGGTCGAAGCCTTCGGCGGCCACCTCCGCCTCCGAGGCGGCCAGCCAGACCTCGTGCATCTCGTCGGTGAGCTCCGGGTGGAACTGCACGGCCAACGCCCAGTTTCCGATCGCGAAGGCTTCATTGCCGTACTGGGGGGACCCGGCGAGCCGCGTCACCCCGCCGGGCAGCTCGAACGTGTCGCTGTGCCACTGGAAGACGGGGACGCCGCTGATGTGCCGGAGCGGGGAGGTGGCACCGGCCTCCGTGGGTTCCACGGACCGGTAGCCGATCTCGTTCGTCGGCCCGCGGTAGACGCGGGAGCCCAGGGCGGCGGCCATCAGTTGCGCGCCCAGGCAGACCCCGAACACGGGCCGAGACGCGCGGAGCCGCTGCTCGAGCAGCTCGATCTCGGCGTGCAGCGCAGGAAACTCGTCGGCCTCGTACACTCCCATTTCGCCGCCGAGCACGATCACCAGGTCGGCGTCCTGCGGGTCGAGTGCCCGCACGTCCTCCCGCAGCGTGTCGACGTAACGAATCGAGTAGCCGTGCTCGCGGAGCACCGGCTCGAGGTTGCCGAGGTGGATCGTGTCATCGTGCCGGAGCACGACCGCCGTGCGGCTCATTCACTGCCCTTGATGACGATGGTGTCGGTGGCGGGTGCGCGGCGGTTGGGGTCGAAGAACAGGTCCGGTTCGAGGTAGATGACGCGGGCCGCCGGCACGGCCTCGCGGAGGCGGGTTTCGACGGCGTTGATGCCCGACGCCACGTCGGCGAACCGGCTGTCGGCCTCGAAGGCGATTTTGGCGGCGACGAGTAGCTCGTCCGGGCCGAGGTAGAGGGTCTTGAGGTGGATGATCTTGCGCGTTTCCGGGCCGGCCAGGATGGCGCGCTCGATGGCCGCGGCATCCGCTTTGCCGGCGCCTTCACCGACGAGCAGGCTCTTGGTCTCGATACCGAGGACCACGGCGACCAGCACCAGAAGCACACCGATGAACAGGGTGCCGATGGCGTCCCAGATGGGCTCGCCGGTGATGATGGTGAGGCCGACGCCGAGGAACGCGAAGACCAGGCCGGTGAGGGCGGCGACGTCTTCGAGCAGCACCACGGGCAGTTCGGGCGCCTTCGCGTGCCGCACGAACTGCACCCAGCTCTGTTTGCCTCGCACCAGGTTCGATTCCCTGATCGCGGTGCGCAGCGAGAAGGACTCGAGGACCATGGCGACCAGCAGCACCACGATGGGCAGCCACGGCACCTGGAGCGGGTGCGGGTTCTGCAGCTTCTGCACGCCTTCGTAGAGGGAGAACACGCCGCCGACGGAGAACAGGATGATCGACACCGAGAAGGCGTAGACGTAGCGTTCCCGCCCATAGCCGAACGGATGCTCCTTGTCGGCTGCCTGCCGGGCCTTGCGTCCACCGATCAGCAGAAGCACCTGGTTGCCGGAGTCGGCGAGGGAGTGCACCCCCTCGGCGAGCATCGAGGAGGAACCGGAGAATGCCCAGGCCACGAATTTCGTGATCGCGATCCCCAGATTGGCCGCGAGGGCCGCCACGATTGCTTTGTTCCCGCCCGAAGTGCTCATGGGGCCATCCTAGAACGCACGCCGAACGGCCCGGAGCCGGACGAAAGTAGACTCGTCGGATGACTTCGACTGCTTCCACCACGCTGCCCGCCATCGCGTTCCTCGGCGCCGGATCGATGGCCAGGGCCGTTCTCACCGGGCTGCTGAGTCCGACTGTGACCGTGGAAGGGGGCATCCGGGCGACCAACCGCTCTCAGGCGAAGGCCGACGAACTCGCGGGGACCCCCGGCGTGACCGCCTGGGCCACCGCCGACGAGCCCGCGGCCAACCTCAAGGCCATCGCCGGCGCGCGCATCGTGATCGTCGCCGTCAAGCCGGCCATGGTCCCCGATCTGCTGGCCGAGATCGCTGACAGCCTCGAACCGGGCACGCTGGTCATCAGCGTTGCCGCCGGCGTCACCATCGCCACCTTTGAAGGGCTGCTGCCCGAATCCGTGTCGGTCATCCGCTCGATGCCCAACACTCCGGCCCTCGTCGGCAAGGCCGTCACCGGGCTGAGCGCGGGCACGCGGTCCACCGACACCGACCTCGAGCTGGCGAAGTCCCTGTTCGGGACCGTCGGCGATGTCCTGGTCGTGCCGGAGGAGAAGCTGGATGCCCTCAGCACCATCTCCGGGTCCGGTCCGGCCTACGTCTTCTACCTGATCGAGCAGCTCACCGCCACGGCCATCGCCAAGGGCTTCACCCCGGAGGAGGCCGCCGTCATGGTGAACGGCACCTTCCTCGGTGCGACCACCCTGCTGGCGGCATCCGACCTGTCCCCGACGGAGTTGCGCCGCCAGGTCACGAGCCCCAGCGGCACCACCGAGCGCGCCGTCTGGGAGCTCGAAAAGGGCGGCCTGAAGGAACTGTTCGACCGGGCGACGGATGCCGCGCTCGCCCGGGCCCGCGAACTCGCCGGCCACTAGCGGAAGAGGGCTCCGGCCCGGAACTCCGGGCCCGGGAGCGTCAGGCCGGGAGCGTCAGGCCTAGAACTCCAGGGACGCGAAGCGTTCGATGTCGGACTTGGTGCCGGAGACGATGATGAGGTCCTGGTCGGTGACGACCGTCTTCTCGGTGGCGTAGGTGAAGGGGCGGCCGGGGCTTTTCACGCCGACCACGGTGACGTTGTACTTGCGGCGCAGCCCGGATTCGGTCAGGTTCAGGCCCCGGATCGGCTTCGGCGGGACCATCTTGACCAGGGCGAAGTCGTCGTCGAACTGGATGAAGTCGAGCAACCGTCCCGAGACGAGGTGCGCCAGACGCTCGCCTGCCTGCGCCTCCGGGAAGACGACGTGATTCACGCCGATGCGCTCGAGGATCGTGCCGTGCGATTTGGAGATCGCTTTCGCCCAGATCTGGGGGATCCCGAGGTCCACAAGGTTCGCCGCGATCAGCACACTGGCCTCGACGGACGAGCCGACGGCGCAGACGGCGATCGAGAAGTCCTGCGCGCCGATCTGGAGGAGGGCTTCCATGGAGGTGGCGTCGGCCTGCACCGCGTGCGTCACACGTTCGGACCATTTCTGCACGAGGGCTGCGCTGCCGTCGACGGCGAGCACATCCCGGCCGAGACGGTCGAGCTGACCCGCGGTGGCCGCGCCGAACCGGCCGAGGCCGATCACGAGCACGGGGGCGTCGTGTTTGAAGCGGTCAGCCAACGATGGGCCTCTCTTCCGGACGTGCGAACAGCTGCCTGCTCTGGCTCGCGGCGAGGGCAGCCGCCAGAGTCACTGTACCAACCCTGCCCATGAACATGGTCGCCGCCAGCACATACACCCCGGCGGGAGGCAGATCGCCGGTCAGGCCCGTCGACAGGCCGCAGGTGGCGAACGCGGAGATCACATCGAAGAGCACCAGGTCGAACGGCGCCTTGGAGATCTGCAGGATCAGGATGCTGGACACGGCCACGGTCGTGGCGCCCCACAGCACCACGCTGACCGCGAGCCGCAGGATATCGCTGGGGATCCGGCGGCCGAACGCCTCCATCTGGGTTCGTCCGCTGGCCTCGGCGAAGGCCGCCAGGAACAGGATGGCCAGGGTCGTCACCTTGATTCCGCCGGCGGTGGACGCGGATCCGCCGCCGATGAACATCAGCATGTCCGTGGCGAGCAGGCTCGACCCGTGCAGGTCGCTGACGGTGATGGTCGCGAAGCCGCCGGAACGGGTCATCATCGACATGAAGAGCGACTGGAAGATCGTGTCGCCCGCGTTCAGGGAGCCGAACGTTTTCGGGTTGTCGAACTCGAGCGCGATGTACACGGCGACGCCGGCCACGAGCAGCGCCACCGTCGTGAAAAGGGTCAGCTTCACGTGCAGCGACCAGCGCCTGGGGCTCCGCCAGCCCCGGGCGACGGCGTAGATCACCGGGAATCCCAGACTGCCGAGGAAGGCTCCCACCATGAGGGCGCTGAGGAACCAGTAGTCGTCGGCGAACGGGGCGAGCCCTCCGACGTTGGGCGAGAAGCCGCTGTTGGTGAACGCCATGGCGGAGTAGTAGATGCTCTGCCAGAGAGCCTCGCCGGTGGGGGTTCCGATCGCCAGGATCCGCGGAAAGATCAGGGCCGTCACGACCAGCTCGATCACGAAGGCGCTGATCGCGACGGTCACGAGCAGGTTGCCGACCTCGCCCAAACGAATGGCCTGGCCCTCATTGACCGGTCCGGCGTGGATGCGGGAGGGGTTCGTGTCACTGGCGGCCATCAGCCGGGCGCGCAGTCCCAGGCGCCGGGAGATGACCATTCCCATCAGGGAGGCGAGGGTCAGCACGCCGACGCCGCCGATATTGACGCCGACCACCACCAGGACGTTGCCGAAGGCCGACCAGTGCGTCGCCATGTCCACCGTCGTCAGGCCGGTCACGCAGATCACCGACACCGCAGTGAAGAGCGCGTCGTGCAGGGGCGTGACCGTGCCGTCCGCGGTGGCGATCGGCAGGGAGAACAGGAGCGTGAAAACCATGATCAGCGCCGTGAACACGAGGATGGCGAAGCGGGATGGCGAGTGGCGCACCAGACCGTCCACTGAGTCCCGCAACCAGGCGTACCAACTGGTGGGACGCGGCGCGAAGGCGGAACCCGCCATCCCTGACTGCACTTAAACCTCCGACTTGCCTGCAACGAACGGCTGTCGCCATGGTATCCCCCACCGGGAATGACTAGCCTTGGGTCATGGCAGACATCTTCGGCGTGGTGGCGGATTCGACCCGACGCGAAATACTACGCATTCTCCTCGAGCGATACAACCAGTCCAGCGCGGCCGGCGGCGAGTTGAGCGTATCTGACATCGTCGACAAGCTCGGGCTGAGCCAGCCGACCATCTCAAAACACCTGAAGGTACTGCGTGAAGCGGGCCTGGTGGGCGTTAGAGAGGCAGGTCAGCACCGGTATTACCATCTGGACTACGCGCCGCTCGAGGAAATCGAAGACTGGCTGATCCCCTTCCTCAGCGTCGACTTCGACGCCACGGTCGAGGAACTCACCGAGGAGACCGAGGGACTGAAAGTGGAACAGCGAGCCTTCGCGGCCGCCATCGGAAAGGCCTTCGCGGATACGTCATACCAAATGGCGCATGCCGTCAAAGATGCCAAGCCTCGAAAATGGCGCAAAACCGATTAGTCGACGGCCATCGAACGCCCGAATTCGCACACCGCGTCGGAGAGTGTTCTTTTTCCGGTAGACTGCCATTTACCGTGTCTGTCGCGAATCCCGCGGCGAAACCAATTTCTTTTGTGAGGTCCGTGTGGGTTCTGTAATCAAGAAGCGACGCAAGCGTATGGCGAAGAAGAAGCACCGCAAGCTGCTTCGTAAGACTCGCCACCAGCGTCGTAACAAGAAGTAGACGGTTCTGAACCGTTCGTAGTATTCGGCGTGAGCGCTAGGCCCCTGGGGTCTAGCGCTTTTTGCTTGTCCGGGCGGCAGCCTTGATGCTGGCGCGCTTGAGGATCATCACCGGCCAGTGGCGCGCCGCGGCATAGCGGCGGAGCGTCTTGTCCGGGTTCACGACCACCGGATGGCCGACCAGGTCCAACAGCGGAATGTCGTTGTGGGAGTCGGAGTAGGCCCAGCAGTCGGCCAGGTCGGCTCCGCTGCTGGCCGCCTGGGCGGTGGCGGCGAGGGCCTTGCTGGCGCCGTGGCAGACGCCATCGGTGAGGCGGCCGGTGAAGATGCCGTCGACGGCCTCGAGCCGGGTGCCCAGCGCACCCGTGAGGCCCAGCCGCTCGGCGATGACGTCAGCCACCTCCTGGGCGGTCGCCGAGATGAGCCAGACCTCCCGCCCGGCCTTCAGGTGCGCGCGCGCGACGGCGACCGTTTCCGGCCAGAGCCGCTGCAGGAGGCGGGCATCGAAGATCTCCGTGCTCAGTGCCACGAGCTCGTCCCGGCTGTAGCCGACGACCACCTCCAGCGCGCGCTCGCGGATGCTCGCGAGGTGCACCCTGTTTTCGCCCACGTAGAGGAACCTGGCCTGCTTCCAGGCGGCGGAGAACACGTCCCGTCCGGTCACCAGCCGTCGCCGCCAGGCGCCCAACCCGAGGTGGTACAGGCTGGCACCGCGCAGCAGGGTGTTGTCCACGTCGAAGAACGCGATGGCTGGGGGGCTGGTGTCTTCGGACATGTGTGCGGTCAAGTCTAGTTGTGCGGGGCACCGGTGGGCCAGCATAGGCTGGAGCAATGGCTACCGCACTCCTCACCCTGATCGGCAAGCCCGGCTGTCACCTCTGCGACGACGCCCGGGACCTGGTCGGCAGCGTCGTGAACAAACTCGCCGACGACCCGTCTGCCCCCGAGATCGTGCTCGAGGAGCGTTCGATCCTCGACGATGCCGAGTTGCACGCACTGTACGTCGAGGACATCCCGGTGCTCCTGCTCAACGGCAAGGTGCACAACTACTGGCGCATCGATCCGCTGCGGCTGCGCACGGCACTGCTGGCCGTGCGATGATCCGGCACATCGTCTCCTGGCAGCTGGCCGCGTCCGACCCGGCCGAGAAGGCCGCTGCCGCGACCGGGATCGCGGACCGCCTGGAGGGGCTCCTCGGCGTCGTCGACGAGATCCGATCGCTGCGGGTGGGCTTCGACGTCGCCGGCGGGACCAACTGGGACGTCGTGCTGATCGCCGACTTCGACGATCTGGACGCGGTCAACCGCTACCAGGTCCACCCGGCGCACCAGGCCGCGGGAACCTTCATCCGCTCCGTGGTGTCGTCCCGGATGGCCGTCGACGTCGTCGTCTAGCCCGTTCGGCTACGGCCCGTTCGGCTACGGCTCGTTCGGCTACGGCTCCAGGCGAGTCGGGCCGCGGAACAGGTAGGTGACCTCGCGGATGCTGGCCTGGTGCAACATCAGCATGAGAACCCGGGCGAGGCCCATGCCGAACCCGCCGTGCGACGGCACGCCGTAACGGAAGAAGTCGAGGTAGCCTTCGATCTCTTCGGGGTCGACGCCCTTCTCCTTGGCCTGCTCCACCAGGATGTCGATGCGGTGCTCGCGCTGCGCGCCGGTGGAGATCTCGGTCCCGTTGAAGATCAGGTCGTAGCTCTTGGTGATGCTCGCGTCGCCCTCGTGGCGCATGTGGTAGAACGGCCGGATGCTCGAGGCGTAGTCGGTGAGGAAGACGAACTCGTGGCCGAAGGTCTCGAGCACGTACGCGGCGATCTGGCGTTCGCCCTCGGGGTCCATGTCGTCGTCGTCGCGGGGGACCTCGTAACCGCGCGTCTTGACGATCTCCTTGGCCTCGGCCAGCGGAATGCGCGGGAACGGCGTGCTGGGCACGGTGACCTCGACGCCGAAGAGGGCCAGGACCTCGTCGCCGTGCTTCTCCTTGACGGCGGTGAATCCGGCGACCAGCAGCTCTTCGTGCAGCTGCATGACGTCCTCGTGGCTGTCGATCCAGCTGATCTCGGAGTCGACGCTGGTGAATTCGGTGGAGTGGCGGCTGGTGAACGACGGGTCGGCGCGGAACGCCGGTCCGACCTCGAAGATCTTGCCGAAGCCGGCGGCCTGGGCCATCTGCTTGAAGAACTGGGGGCTCTGCGCGAGGTAGGCCTTGGTGTCGAAGTACTCCACCTCGAACAGCTCGGCGCGGGACTCGCTCGCGCTGGCCATCAGCTTCGGGGTGTGCAGTTCGATGAAGTCGTTGTCGATCCAATACGTGCGCAGAGCGTGCTCAAACGTGGTCTGCAGGCGGAAGATCAGGTTCTGCTTGGGCTGGCGCAGGTCGAGGAAGCGCCAGTCGAGGCGCTTGTCCAGGCTGGAGTCCGCCGCGATGGGGGTCTCGGGGATGGCGACCGTGACGACCTCGAGGGTTGCGAGCTTGATCTCGATGCCGCCGAGCTTGACACGCTCGTCGTGCTTGAGCTCACCGGTGACGGTGACGAAGCTGCCCTGCGAGAGGGTGGAGATGGTGGTGGCCGGTTCGTCGGCGACGACGACGCCCTCGGCAACCGTGGTGCGCGGGTTAACCAGCTGCACCGCACCCGATTCGTCGCGCAGCACGACGAACTGCACCTTCTTCTGGTCTCTGACGGTGTCGACCCATCCGGACACCGTCACGGTGCCGTTGTCGAGGGCGGCCAGGTTCTTGATCAATATGCGCTCAGTCACCGGTCAAGTTTAGCCGCACGGCTCTCGGCGTATTCGCGGGTAGCCCCTCCGTACACTGTAAGAGTGGTAGCCAGTCAGGTACATCTCGTGCGGCACGGTGAGGTTTTCAACCCCGAACGCGTTCTGTACGGACGCCTGCCGGGATTCCGCCTCTCCGATCTGGGCGCGCAGATGGCCGAGGCCGCAGCCGCCGATCTGGTGGAGCGCGCGCGCCCCGTGGCGCGCATCATCTCATCCCCGCTGCAGCGGGCGCGCGAATCGGCCGCGCCGATCGCGGCGGCCTTCAATCTTCCGGTCGACATCGACCCGCGCATCATCGAGCCGACCAATTTCTTCGAGGGCAAACGGATGCGAGGCCCCGACGGGGCTCTGCGCGATCCCCGCAGCTGGCCCGCGCTGATCAACCCGCTGCGCCCCAGCTGGGGCGAACCGTTCGACTCGATCGTGGCGCGCATGCTCGCCGCGATCGAGGATGCCCGCAACTCGGTCGACGAGGGTGACGTCGTGCTGGTGAGCCACCAGCTGCCGATCTGGATGGTGCACCGTGCCCTGGCCCGGCAGCGTCTGGCCCACGACCCGCGTAAACGCCGCTGCGACCTGTCGAGTATCACCACCCTGTCCTGGCCCGGCGACCGCCTGGCCGAGACCGGTTATTCCAACCCGGCACAGCCCCTGCAAGCCGGCGCCACGGACGTGGGGGCCGTATGAGCCTCCGTCCCCGCGCCGTCCTCGTCGGCCTGATCGCCGTGGCCCTGCTGCTGACCGGCTGCTCCACCGACCCGCTCGCCGAGCAGTACCGCGAGGGCAGCAGCAAGGGCTTCATCGCCGGCGACGGCAGCTGGACCGAGATCCCGGCCGCCGAGCGCGGCGATCCTGTCGCCTGGAGCGG
>DATISQ010000260.1:0-4430 GCA_035581905.1 Cryobacterium sp. | reverse complement strand
CCAGAGGCCGTCGTAGACGAGTTCCGCCCACTTGGACTCGACCGAGCGCTTGTAGCGGGCCAGGTCGCGTTCGACGGTCATGTTCTCGAGCTCTTCGTGCGCGGCGATCAGGGCGATGCCGGCGGGGGCCTCGTAGACCTCACGGCTCTTGATGCCGACGAGGCGGTCCTCGACGATGTCGATGCGTCCGACGCCCTGGTTGCCGGCCAGCAGGTTCATCATTTCGAGGGCCTGCAGGGGGGTGACGGCGACGCCGTCGATGGCGACGGGAACACCCTGGTCGAAGCTGATGACGACCTCGGTGGGTTCGCGGGTCACGGCCGGGTCCTGCGTGTAGGTGTAGAGGTCTTCGATCGGGGCGTTCCACGGGTCTTCGAGGAAGCCGGTCTCGACCGCGCGGCCGTAGACGTTCTGGTCGATCGAGTAGGGGCTCTTCTTCGACTGCGCGATCGGCAGGTTGTGCAGGGCCGCGTATTCGATGGCTTTGTCGCGGGTGAGCGCGAAGTCGCGCACCGGGGCGAGCGAGGTGAGCTCGGGCGCGAGGGCGGCGACGGCGGCCTCGAAGCGCACCTGGTCGTTGCCCTTGCCGGTGCAGCCGTGCGCGACGCTGTTCGCGCCGAGCTCCTTCGCGGTGGAGGCGAGGTACTTGGCGATCAGCGGGCGGCTGAGCGCGGAGACGAGCGGGTACCGCTTCTGGTAGAGCGCGTTGGCCTTGAGGGCCGGCACGACGTAGTCGCTGGCGAATTCGTCCTTCGCGTCGACGACGATCGACTCCACGGCGCCGCAGTCCAGGGCGCGCTGGCGGATGACGTCCATATCCTCGCCGCTCTGTCCCACGTCGATGGCGAGGGCCACGACCTCTTTGCCGGTCGCATCCTTCAGCCAGCCGATGCCAACCGAGGTATCGAGTCCGCCCGAATATGCCAGCACAACGCGTTCAGCCATGGTTCTCCCTAAAGATAGATCGGTTCAAGTTTACGGTTACGCGCCCCGACTGAGGGTGCCCGTTCCGGTCGAGAGCGACCGGCATACCGGGCCCTCTCGACCGGAAAGGTCACTGTGCGGGGGTGTTTTGGGCGAGCAGCCAGACGAGCAGCGCCTTCTGGGCGTGCAGGCGGTTCTCGGCCTCGTCCCAGATGATGCTCTGCGCGCCGTCGATCACGTCGGCGGTCACCTCGTAGCCGCGGTCGGCCGGCAGGCAGTGCATGAAGTGGGCGTCGGGCTTGGCGAGGGCCATCAGGGCGGCGTCCACGCGGTAGCGACCGAGGTCGCCGAGGCGGGTGGCCTTCTCCTCTTCCTTGCCCATCGACACCCAGGTGTCGGTGATGACCACGTCGACGCCGGCGACGGCCGCGAGCGGGTCGGTGAAGAGCTCGACGGAGCCGCCGGTGCGCTGGGCGATCGCCGCGGCATCCGCGACGACCGCGTCGGTGGGCGTGTAGCCGGCCGGGGAGGCAATGCGCACGTGCATGCCCGCGGTCGCGCCGGCGAGCAGGTAGGACTGGCCCATGTTGCAGGCGCCGTCGCCGAGGAACGCGAGCGTCTGGCCGGCGAGGTCGCCGCGGTGCTCACGGATGGTGAGCAGGTCGGCCAGCAGCTGGCAGGGGTGGAAGTCGTCGGAGAGTGCGTTGACGACGGGCACCGTGGTGCCGAGGGCCATCTCCTCGAGTCCGGCCTGGCCGTAGGTGCGCCAGACGATCGCGGCCACCTGGCGTTCGAGCACGCGGGCGGTGTCGGAGGCGGTTTCCTTGCCGCCGAGCTGGCTGTTCGCGGTGCTGATGATCAGCGGGATGCCGCCGAGGTCGGCGATTCCCACCGCGAAGGAAACCCGGGTGCGGGTCGAGGACTTGTCGAAGATGACGGCCACGGTCTGCGGGCCGGTCAGGGGTTTGACCGCGAATCGGTCTCGCTTCAGCTCCAGTGCCAGGTCGAGGATCTCGGCCTGTTCGGCCGGTGAGATGTCGTCGTCGCGCAGGAAATGGCGGGTCACTGTGTCACTTTCGCTGTCAGGAATAGATTGTTCAACTCTAGAGGCTGGCCAGTGCGAGCCCGAATCGGCGCTCGAATTCGGCCAGTTCGGCGTCGCCGACGATCAGGGGCGGGGCCAGACGGATGGTGGACTCGTTCGCGGCGTTCACGATCAGGCCGTTGCTCTGCGCCGCGGCGGTCAGGCGCTGCGCGACCGGTTCGGTGAGCCCGACCCCGAGCAGGAGGCCGCGGCCGCGCACCTCGGCGATCAGCGGGGAGCCGAACCCGGCGAGGATCTCCCGCAGCTGCTCGCCGCGCCGCGCGGCGTTGGCGACCAGGTCGTCGGACTCGATGGTGCCGAGCACGGCGTTCGCGGTGGCCGTGACGAGTGGGTTGCCGGCGTAGGTCGAACCGTGCTGGCCGCGCTGGAACAACTCCGACGCCGCCCCGAAGGTGACCAGGGCACCGATCGGCAGGCCGCCGCCGATCCCCTTCGCGAGCGTGAGCGCATCGGGCAGGATGCCCTCGTGCTGGTAGGCGAACCACTCGCCGGTGCGGCCGGCGCCGGTCTGCACCTCGTCGAGGATGAGCAGCACGCCGTGCCGGGTGCAGAGTTCGCGGGCACGCCGGAGGAACCCGTCCGGCAGGTCGATCACCCCGGCCTCACCCTGCACGGGTTCGAGGAACAGGGCGGCGACGGTGTCGTCGATGGCGGCCTCGAGGGCCTCGAAGGTCGCGTGGATGTGCAGGACCCCGCCGGGCACGGGCAGGAACGGCTCGCGCATGGACGGCTTGCCGGAGAGGGCGAGCGCGCCCATGGTGCGACCGTGGAACGAGTCGTGCAGGGACAGGATGCGGGTGCGGTGGCCGCCGCTGGTGTTGAGCCGGGCCAGTTTGAACGCGGCCTCGTTGGCTTCGGCGCCGGAGTTGCAGAAGTAGACCCGGCCGTCCTCCCCCGCACCGGTGAGGCGCTTGAGCCGTTCGGCCAGTTCCAGCTGCGGCGGCGACGCGAAGTAGTTGGACACGTGGGCGAGCCGGCCGACCTGGTCGGTGACCGCGGCAACGAGGGCCGGATGCCCGTGGCCGAGCGAGTTCACGGCGATCCCGGCGAGGAAGTCGAGGTATTTCGTGCCCTCCTCGTCCCAGACGTAGCAGCCCTCGCCGCGCACGAGCATCGCCAGCGGCGGTGCGATCGTGCGCATCATCGCGTCGCTGAAACGTTCGCGCCAGTCGGGGGTGCCGGAGTCGGCCATCTGTTCAGTACTCGTTTCTGGGTGGGTCATATCAGTGTCCGGTCAGACCGGGACGACTTCGGTTCCGATCCCGCTGCCGGTGAACACCTCGAGCAGGATCGAGTGCGGCACCCGGCCGTCGATGATGGCCGCCTTCGCGACACCACCGTCGACCGCGTCGAGGCAGGCGGTCATCTTGGGGATCATCCCCGACTCGAGGCCCGGCAGCAGCGCGCGGAGCGAGTCCACGTCGATGACCGACACCAGCGAGTCGCGGTTGGGCCAGTCGCTGTACAGCCCCGCGACATCGGTCAGGATGACCAGTTTGGCGGCGCCGAGGGCGACCGCGAGGGCCGCGGCGGCGGCGTCGGCGTTGATGTTCAGGGACTGGCCCGGGACATCCGTGTCCGGCGCGATCGAGGAGACGACCGGGATGCGGCCGGCGGCGAGCTGGGCGTGCACGGCCTCCGGGTCGACGCCGATGACATCGCCGACGAGGCCGAGGTCGACCTCTTCGCCGTCGATCACGGTGCCGCGCCGGCGGCCCTGGAACAGACCGGCGTCCTCGCCGGAGAGCCCGGCCGACAGGGGGCCGTGCTGGTTGATCCGGCTGACGAGCTCGCGGTTGATCTGGCCGGTGAGCACCATGCGCACGACGTCCATCGCCTCGGGGGTGGTCACCCGGTAGCCGCCGCGGAACTCGCTCTCGATGCCGAGCCGGTCGAGCATCGCCGAGATCTGCGGGCCGCCGCCGTGCACGACGACCGGGCGGATGCCGGCGTAGCGCAGGTAGACCATGTCCTCGGCGAACGCGCGCTGCAGTTCCTCGCTGACCATGGCGTTGCCGCCGAACTTGATCACGATGATCTGGTCGTGGAAGCGCTTGAGCCAGGGCAGCGATTCGATCAGGGTGGCCGCCTTGACGGCCGCCTCCGCCCGGCTGTTGGTCTCGCCGCCGTCGTCCTTCGGGATCAGGCTCAACTCGAGTACGCGCTGTTCTCTTCGACGTAGGCGTGGGTGAGGTCGTTGGTCCAGATCGTGGCCGTCTCGGTCCCCTCGTGCAGGTCGATCAGCACGGAGACCGAGCGGGGGGTCAGGTCGACGAGCTCGCGCGGCTGGTCGGGCTCCCCCGCGGTGCAGACCTGCACCCCGTTGATGGCGACGTCGATGCCGTAGGGGTCGAAGGCGGCATCCGTCGTGCCGACCGCGGCGAGCACGCGGCCCCAGTTC
>DATISQ010000259.1:0-1685 GCA_035581905.1 Cryobacterium sp. | reverse complement strand
TACTCGGCGGGAGCGCCGGCCGGCGCGATGACCATCGCGTCGTGGCCGGTGCGGGCGAGGTGCTCGAGCACCTTGCAGACGCTCGTCGTGACTCCGCTGATCGTGGGCAGGAAACTTTCGGTGATGAGTGCAACCCTCATGAGGCGAGCGTAGGCACGCCCTCCGGCGGGCAGGTGAACGCACTGTGAACGGCACGGACCGGGCGCTAGTCTGGCGGAATGCTTGATTCAACGGAACCACTCGATCGTTTCTACTGCGTGATTCCGGCCGGTGGAATCGGATCCCGGCTGTGGCCGCTGTCCCGCGCCGACGCCCCCAAGTTCCTGCACGATCTGACCGGCTCCGGCCAGACCCTGCTCCGGGCCACCTGGGATCGCCTCGCACCGCTGTCGGGCGAGCAGCGCATCATGGTCGTGACCGGCCGCGCCCACCGGGCCGCCGTCGAAGAGCAGCTGCCCGAGCTGAGCGATCTGAATGTGGTGCTCGAAAGCGAGCCGCGCGAATCGACGGCCGCCATCGGCCTGGCCGCGGCGATCCTGCAGAAACGCGAACCGGGCGTCATCATCGGCTCCTTCGCCGCAGACCACGTGATCAAGGGCGACGCCCAGTTCCGCCAGGCGGTCGCGGACGCCGTGCGCGCCGCCGACGCCGGGTACATCGTCACCATCGGCATCCAGCCCACGGAACCGGCCGTCGGCTTCGGCTACATCAAGACCACCGGCCCGTTGGACATTGCCGGCGCCGCCAGCGCCCTGTCGGTGGACTCCTTCGTGGAGAAGCCCGACCTGGCCACCGCCCAGGGCTACCTCGCGACCGGCACCTATTTCTGGAACGCCGGCATGTTCATCGCCCGTGCCGACCGCCTGCTCGAAGAGATCGGGACGGCCGAGCCCGAGCTGCTCGCCGGACTCCTCGAGCTGGCCGACGCCTGGGACACTCCGCGCCGCGGTGCCGTGGTCGACCGCGTCTGGCCCCGACTGAAGAAGATCGCGATCGACTACGCCGTCGCCGAACCGGCGGCGGCCCGCGGCACGCTCGCCGTGATCCCCGGCCAGTTCGACTGGGACGACGTGGGCGACTTCGCGTCGATCGCGAAAATCCACGCCAACGGCCGCAAGCGCGACCTCGCCATCCTCGGCGAGGGCGCTCGGGTGCTCGCCGACTCATCGAGCGGGATCGTGGTCAGCCACACCGGGCGCATGATCGCCCTGATCGGCGTCGAGGACATCGTGGTGGTGGACACCCCGGACGCCCTCCTGATCACCACCAGCGCCAACGCGCAGAAGGTCAAGGCCGTCGTCGACGCGCTGAAGCTGTCCGGCAGCAGCGACGTCCTCTAGTCCGCATCGAACCCCCCGATCGGGGGCGCTTTTCGGTTCTGCGCGGCCGGCGCTGCCGGAGGGGCGGCCGCAGACCAGTGTCGCGTCTTGATAACCTTTCGCGCCCCGGCCGGGTTTGCTCATCTGAGCAGGGAATCATTCGGTAGCGTGGAGTCCAACACAGCCCCCTGCGAACCCGCGCCGGGCGACCATTGGAGGTCATTATGACAATCATGAAACGACGGGTCGCTCTCAGCGGCCTCGCCACGCTGGGCGTCGTGGCCCTTCTCGCAGCCTGCGCCCCGGCGCCGACCGATGAGGGATCCGCGGGCAACGGCGAATCGGACTACCTGCCCTGCATCGTCT
>DATISQ010000258.1:0-3025 GCA_035581905.1 Cryobacterium sp. | reverse complement strand
CCTCGTCGCTCGCCACGGCGAAGATCTGCGAGACCGTCTCGCCGATCGCGTCCACCAGCGACGAGATCGCGGCGAGGTCGGCGTCGGGCACAGAGGCCCCAGCGAGGTAGATGACGCCGCCGGCATTGACGACGAAGTCGGGGGCCCAGAGGATGCCGCGGGCATCCAGCTGGGCGGCTCCCTCCGGCTGGGCGAGCTGGTTGTTGGCGGCGCCGACGACCCCGAGCACGTTGAGTTCCCCGATCACGCGGGCGGTCAGCACCCCGCCGAGACCGCAGGGCACGAACAGGTCGGCCGGCACGTGGTGCACCTCGTCGACGGGAACCCAGGCCGCGCCGAGGCCGGCGGCGACCTTTTGTTTGTCGAGGTTGACGTCGCTGACCGTGAGGCGGGCGCCGGCGGCGGCGAGCGCGGTGGCGAGGCGGCCGCCGACCTGGCCGAGGCCGGAGATGACGATGTGCCGGCCGGACACCTCGCGGCTGCCGAACAGGGCTTCGAGGGTGGCGAGCACGCTGGCGTAGACGCCGGCCGCGGTCGCGTCGGCCGGTTCGCCCACGCCGCCGCTGGAGGCCGGGAGACCGCAGACGTGGTCGGTGCGTTCCTTCACGACGGCCATCAGCTCGGCGGTCGTGCCGACATCCTCGGCCGTCATGTACGCGCCGTCGAGACTCTCGATGGCGTCGCCGAGGTCGAGCATGGCGTTGCGCCGCTCCGCCTCGCTGAGCTCGGTGCCGAGCGGCAGGTGGATCACGGATTTGCCTCCACCCTGGTTCAGCCCGGCGGCCGCGTTCTTCAGCGTCATGGCCGCGGACAGGCGCAGGGCGTCGGCGACGGCATCCGTCCAGTTCTCGTATTCCCACAGTCGGGCACCGCCGAGGGCCTGCCCCAGCCGGGTGGAGTGCACGGCCACGGTGATCACCAGGCCCGAACGGATGCCGGTGGTGATGAGCACGCGTTCGTGCGTGAACGGCATGCCGATCAGGGCGTCCAGCGAGGCTGTGGGGTGCGTGAGCGTCATGGGTGGTTCTCCTCGCTGGTCGGCCTTGTGGGCTGGTGGTGCCGACGCGGTCGTGGCGCGTCGACTGCCCCAGAATAGCCGTGCGCCTCCTCGAGCGCGCGCCTTGACCTGCGGCGCGTCAGCGCTCCGCCGCGGGCCCATTCTGCACGGGGATGGTGGCGGTGAACTCGGCCGCCCGTGCCTTGGCGTTCTCGTCGCCGGTGAACAGCCCGACGGGCGCGGTGACGGGGTGGGCGGGCTGCGCGGCGCGTGCGGGCACCGTCGAACGCGGGGGTTCCCGCCGCAGCTCCATGCGGCCCACCGGCAGCGCCTCCGGGTTGTGGGTGTTGAGCCAGTCGATCAGGTTCTCGCGCACGAGGCAGCGGAGATCGAACAGGGTGGGAGCGTCGGCGGCGGAGACCAGCACGCGCACGCGCACGAAGCCGCCCACGGCATCCGTCACCTGGAGCACGACCACGCGGCCATCCCAGAGCTCGGTCTGCGCGACGATGCGGTCGAGTTCCCCGCGCATGCCGGCCGGGTCGACGCGCCAGTCGAGATCGAATTCGACCGCACCGAGCAGCTCGCTGTTGTGCCGGGTCCAGTTCTGGAACGGATTGGTCGTGAAGTAGGTCGACGGCAGCACCATGCGCCGGTCATCCCAGATGTGCACGACCACGTAGGTCAGGGTGATCTCCTCGATCTTGCCCCACTCGGTCTCGACGATGACGACGTCGTCGACCCGCAGGGCGTTGTTGAAGGCCAGCTGGATGCCGGCGAACACGTTCGCGAGCGTGGACTGCGCGGCCAGGCCGGCCACGACGCTGAGCAGGCCGGCGGAGGCGAACAGGCTCGCACCCAGGGTCGCGGCGCCGGGGATGCTGAGCAGCACGGCCCCGATCGCGCAGATGATGATCACGACGACGCCGATGCGGCGCAGCATCCGCAGCTGGGTGCGCACGCGCCGGGCGACGCGGTTGTCGCGCACGTCCACGCGGTAGCGAGTCGCGGCGATCTCCTCGAAGAAGTAGAGCAGCGCGCAGACCAGCCAGGTGGCCGCGGCGATGAAGAGGGCCCGGAAGAGGAAGTCGACCAGCCGTTCGATCTCCGCGGGGCTCTGCAGGAACAGGGTGTTGACCGTCCAGATCGCACCGACCAGCAGCGTCAGCCGGAACGGCACCCTGACCAGGCCGACCAGCGTGCGGCCCCAGCTCTTCTTGCGGCCGATCACCCGGAAGATCAGAGCGGTGATCGCCGTGACGGCCACGGCGGCCACGACGGCGACCGCGAGCGCGATCAGGTAGTCGGTCTGGATGAATCCCTCGAGATCTGGCACGGCGATCCTTCCTGCCGGGACGGGCCTGGCACAGCCACGGATCCTTCAATCGTGCCAGAGTGCGCGGCTGACTCAGGAGAAAACGGATGCCGAACGGTCGCCGACCCGAGATTCCGGGGCCGGCGACCGGGGGCATCCGCAGATCTCCTGAGCTAGCCACAGGGGCCCAGGGCCGCCTAGTGGAAGAAGTGGCGCTCCCCGGTGAAGTACATGGTGACGCCGGCATCCGCGGCCGCCTGGATGACCTCGGCGTCGCGCACCGAGCCGCCGGGCTGCACGACGGCGGTGACGCCCGCGTCGAGCAGCACCTGCAGGCCGTCCGCGAACGGGAAGAACGCGTCCGAGGCCGCGACCGAGCCGGTCGCCCGGTCGCCGGCGCGCAGCACCGCGTGGTGGCAGGAGTCGACCCGGTTGACCTGGCCCATCCCCACGCCCCCGGATGCCCCGCCGCGCGCGAGCAGGATGGCGTTCGACTTCACGGAGCGGCAAGCCTTCCACGCGAACTCGAGGTCCGCCCGGGTGGCTGCGTCGACCTCGTCGCCGGCCGCGAGGGTCCAGGTCGACGAGTCCAGGTTGTCGAACGTGTCGGACTCCTGGACGAGCAGGCCGCCCGAGATCTGGCGCAGTTCGAGCGAGGAGCGGTGGTAGTCGGCCGGCAGCTCGAGCAGGCGGATGTTCTTCTTGGCGCTGAG
>DATISQ010000257.1:0-1984 GCA_035581905.1 Cryobacterium sp. | reverse complement strand
CTCCTGGGCGCCGTAGGCGGGAGGCGGGGTCGGCGCACCGTACGCGGGTGGCGGGGTCGGCGCACCGTACGCGGGAGGCGGGGTCGGAGCACCGTAGGCGGGGGGCGGGGTCGGAGCACCGTACGCCGGCGGGGCGGACGGTGTGCCCTCCTCGTTGCGCGGGATGTCGGGGACCTGGGGAACCTCAGGCACCTGAGGCACGTCGGGCACCTGAGGCACGTCGGGGTTGCTGGGAGTGTTCGAATCGCTCATGCGAAAATATTCCTTTCCGATCGACGGGGTGGCGTCGCTGGTTGCATTTTCAGGTCACAGGCCGTCGGCGCAGGAGTTTCTGCCCGTCGCCCTGGGGTCAGTATGAATTGATCAGACTCGGATCGTTCGAGATCGCGATCATGATCGGGATCAAGATGACCAGGGCGATGATTGCGACCAGGATGCCCAGATAGCCGATGATGAGACCGGCGATCGCGAGTCCCCGGCCCTTTTCTCCGGTTTTCCCGATCTGGCTCAGCCCGATGTGGCCGGTGATGATGCCGACCAGGGACATCCCGAGAATCGAGGTCACCAGCGACACGATGGCGAGGACGTTGTACTTCTCGGAGGGGGTCTGCTGCCCGTAGGGCTGCGGGGAGCCCGCCTGGGCGTAGGCCGGGGCGGCCTGTGCCGGGTTCGCGGGATACGCGGGGTTCGCGGGTGCAGCAGGCGGCTGGAACATGGGCGGGTCAACCGGCGGCTGGTTGGGGTCGGTCATGTCGATTGCTCCTTCGGAAATGGTGCATCTGGGCTGCCGAACCGGTTCACGGGCGGACAGGGTGTTGAGCGCGCCGGACGAACGACGGCTGCCGAAGCCAGAATACCCGCCCCGTGGCGAAATACCGGTGGGAGGCGGTTTCAGACCTGGATCTCGGACACCGGAAGGGTGGAATCCGCGCCGAACTCCAGCGACGAGGGTGCGTGCCCGGCCATGATCAGCTGCGCCCCGAGGGCGGCGATCATGGCGCCGTTGTCGGTGCAGAGCGACAGGGGCGGGATGCGCAGGGCGATGCCGGCGGCATCCGTGCGTTCCTGGGCCACCTGGCGCAGCCTGGCGTTGGCGATCACGCCGCCGCCGAGCAGGAGCCTCGGCACGCCGAGGTCGACGCAGGCGGCGACGGCCTTGGTCAGGAGGATGTCGACGACCGCCTCTCGGAAACTGGCGGCCACGTCGGCCAGCGGCACCGGCTCATCCGCGTCGCGTTTCTGCTCGACCCAGCGGGCCACCGAGGTCTTGAGCCCGGAGAACGAGAAGTCGTACCGGTGTTTCGCCATGTCCTTGGTCTGGCTGAGGCCGCGGGGGAAACGGATGGCGGTGGGGCTGCCCTCCAGCGCGGCCCGGTCGATCTGGGGTCCACCCGGGTAGGGCAGGCCGAGCAGGCGGGCCACCTTGTCGAAGGCCTCACCGGCGGCGTCGTCGATGGTCTCGCCGAGTAGTTCGACGTCGGAGACCAGATCGCGCACCAGCAGCAGCGAGGTGTGACCGCCGCTGACGAGAAGCGCGATCGTGGGGTAGTCCAGCGGCTCCGCCGTGTCGGCGTCACCGAGCCGCAGCACGTCGGCGCCCACATGGCCGACCAGGTGGTTGACCGCATAGATCGGTTTGCCGAGCGAAAGGGCGAGCGCCTTGGCCGCGCCGACCCCGACCATGAGAGCCCCGGCCAGGCCGGGGCCGCAGGTCACGGCCACCGCGTCGATGTCCTCCAGCCGGATGCCGGCCTCCAGCGTCGCCGCTCGGATCGCCGGAACGAGCTCCTCGAGGTGCGCGCGCGCGGCCACCTCAGGCACGACTCCGCCGGCGCGGGCGTGCTCGTCCATCGACGACGCGATCGTGTTGGAGAGCAGGGTCGTGCCGCGCACGATCCCGATGCCGGTCTCGTCGCAGGAGGTCTCGATTCCGAGCACGAGCGGGTTGGTGCGATTCAGGCTGGTCGCGTTCGTGTCGTTCAGG
>DATISQ010000256.1:0-2874 GCA_035581905.1 Cryobacterium sp. | reverse complement strand
CGCAATCAAACCCCAGGGAGAGGCTCCCGCCGCTTAAGCGGTCGGGCTCAGAACAAGAAGTGGGCAGATCCCGGCTCCGGACATGCTGATCAGGATGAGCGTCCACGAGGCGTTCAACCTCGACAGCGATCTCTGCCCGCTGACGGCCAGTAGAACTGCCCGTTGGTGGCCATGAGATCTGCCCACTTCTTGTTCTGAGCCCGACCGCTTAAGCGGCGGGAGCCTCTCCCTGGGGTTTGATTGCGGTGTCTAAGACGCATCAAAGTCGCCCAGGAAGAGGCCCTGAATGAAGCATGACGGAGAAATCATGGAAATACTTGCTGCCTGCGATCTAACAAAATCGTTGCGCGCCACAGCCGAGCTCACCGGCTGCTCGCACCACACCGTCGCCCGCCACGTTGAGGCCCGCGATGCGGGCAAGCCGATCGCTGAGCCGGCGTATCGGGGCCGGGTCACGGACCCGTTCCTGCCCAAGATCGAGGAATGGGTCGAGGCGTCCAAGGGCAAGATTCGCGCCGACCGGGCCCACGACAAACTCCTCGCCCTCGGTTACACGGGTTCGGAGCGTTCGACCCGACGCGCGGTATCGCAGGTTCGCACGGCCTACCGTTTCGGCCGGGTCCGGGTGCACCGGCCCTGGATCACGGAGCCGGGGATGTGGTTGCAGTATGACTTCGGTGATGGCCCCGTGATCGACGGCCGCAAGACGGTGTTGTTCGTGGCCTGGCTGGCGTGGTCGAGGTTCCGGGTCGTGATCGCCCTCCGGGACCGGACCGCCCCGACCGTGTTCGCTGCCCTGGACCGCACGCTCCGCATTCTCGGCGGAGCCCCGACCTATGTCCTCACGGACAACGAGAAAACGGTCACCGTTTCCCACATCGCCGGCGTTCCGGTGCGCAACCAGCAGACCGTGGACTTCGCCCGCCACTACGGCATCACCGTGTTGACCTGCCAGCCGGCGGACCCGGCGACGAAGGGCGGGTCGGAGTCCTCGGTGAAGGTCGCCAAAGCGGACATCGTGCCGAAAGACACCAACCTGCGCCCGGAATACGCGTCGTTCGCGGAGGTTGAAGCGGCCTGCGACGCGTTCATGGACGAGGTCAACAACCGTGAGCACCGGGTCACCAGGCGCAAGCCCGCCGCGATGCTCGAGGAAGAACAACCGCGGCTGCACCGGATTCCCGACACCGCCCACACTGTTTCGTTCGGTCTCTCCAGGAGCGTCCCGGACAACACCCCGATGGTGACGTTCGAGAACGGCCAGTACTCGGTTCCCGCGCATCTGCTCGGCGCGCGCGTCTTCGTCCGCAGCCACGGGATTGGCGAGGGCGAGCAGGTCATCGTCGTGCACCACGGCGCCGACGGGCCCGTCGAGGTCGCCCGGCACCCCCGGGCCCGGCCGGGCAGCCCGTCGATTGACGACGCGCACTTCCCCGACCACCGCGAGAGAATCCCGGGCGACTACGCGGTCAAGGCCCGCAGCGCCGCGGAGGCGGAGTTTCTGCGCATCGGGGCGGGCGCGAAGGCGTGGTTGCTTGAGGCCGCGGCGGCGGGCACGGCACGGATGAACGTGAAGATGGCCGACGCGGTTGCGCTGGCCAAGATCAGCGGCCTCATCGCAGTCGACGAGGCACTGGGCGAGGCGGCGACCTATGGCCGCTTCGCGACCGGTGACCTCGCCTCGATCCTCGGATCGAACAGCTCCCGAACCCTGACCCACCGCGCAGACGAGGGGCAGTCGCTCGCGCAGGGCACCGCCGGCTGGGCCGCCATCGGCCGACCCATCGCCCCGATGCTCGAGGTCATCGCCGACGATCTGGAGGAGAGCGCGTGAGCGTCACGGCCACGGCGCCGCCCGCCCTGCCGGCGGAGTTGGAAGCGTTGATGCGGCAGCTGAAGATGCCCTACGCCCGCGCGTTGGCGCCCGAGCTGATCGCGACGGCCCGCGCTCAACGTTGGGAACCGGCCGAGGTCATCAAGGCCCTGTTCGTCGAGGAAGTCACCGGCCGATCCCGGTCCATGCTCGCCACCCGCCGCAAGGCCGCGGGCTTCCCGACCGGGAAGACCTTCGACACCTGGGACGAGTCCGCATCCTCGATCCCGGTCCCAACGCAGCACGCCCTACGGACCCTGGAATGGATCGGCCGGAAGGAGAACGTCGTCGTTTGCGGGCCCTCCGGGACCGGGAAAACCTTCTTCCTCGAGGCCCTCGGCCAGCAGGTCGTGGAGGCCGGGATGCGAGTCGCCTGGTTCCGCCTCGAGGACCTCGGCGCCCTCGTCCGCGCCCACCGCTCCGACGACTCCGTCAATCGTGTCGTGGCCAGGATCCTTCGCGCCGATTTGATCGTGGTCGATGACCTCGGGCTGCTCGAAGTCGGGGCCGACGCGGCCGAAGGCCTTTACCGACTCGTCGACGCCGCCTACGAGAAACGCTCCATCGCGGTCTCCTCGAACCTGCACCCGGCCGGCTTCGACGCCCTCATGCCCAAGACCCTCGCGACCGCGACAGTCGACCGGCTCCTGCACCACGCACACGTTTGCCAGACCTCGGGCGACTCCATCCGCCTCACCCAGGCCCTCGCCGGGAAGGGCGTCACCGCGATGAGTTAGACCGAGCACGATCACGCATGGCCAACGCCACCAAACCCAGGTGGGCAGATCTGTTGGCCATGAGTGGGCAGTTCTCATGGCCACCAGCGGGCATTCCTACTGGCCGCCAGTGGGCAGTTCGGATTGGCCATTGACAAGGGGGAACCGCGAGCTCACGACGCTCATTCCTTGCGGGGGTTGCAGAGATTCCTAACGGGGAGATGATGCACGCACACGCACTTATAGGCGAATGCAAGGGAGAAGTGCACTATGACGACAAGCCAC
>DATISQ010000255.1:0-10719 GCA_035581905.1 Cryobacterium sp. | reverse complement strand
CGGCCGGCGGAGTCCATGATCCGCTGCTTGCCGGTGTAGAACGGGTGCGATTCCGACGAGATTTCAACGTCGATGACCGGGTACGTGGTTCCGTCGGTCCACTCGATGGTCTTGGAGCTGGAGACCGTCGAACGGGTCAGGAACGTCGCACCCGACGCGAGGTCGCGGAAAACCACGGGAGCGTACGTGGGGTGAATGTCAGACTTCTTGAAGACTTCCTTATTGCTGTTCGATTGGTGAGTTGCGCTTCGATTAGCGAGTTCAGACTCGCCAGGTGCGGCAGAAAAAATATGCGGTCCTAGGACCGACTGTCGAGTTTAGCAGAATCCGGTGGCGGTGACCGCCATCCGATGCCGGTCAGATCGCGCGGGCGCTGAAACGTCCGTCGGTCTTGCTCAACTCGATGGGCAGGCCGAACGTCTCGGTCAGTGCTTCCGCGGTCAGGGCGTCGGCGACGGGTCCGGCACTGACGATCCGGCCGCCGGACAGGAGCAGCACGTGGGTGAAGCCGCGAGGGATTTCCTCGACATGGTGGGTGACCATGATGATCGCCGGAGAGCCGGATTCACTCGCGTAGCCGCCGAGGAGCTGGAGCAGTTCCTCCCGTGCGCCGAGGTCGAGGCTGGCAGCCGGCTCGTCGAGAAGCAGAACCTCAGGGTCGGTCATGATGGACCGGGCGATCTGCACCCGCTTCTGCTCGCCGTCGCTGAGCGTGCCGAACTTCCGGGCGGCCAGCGTGTCGAGCTTCCACTCCCCCAGCACCCGCTGGGCGCGGCGCTCATCGATGGCCTCGTACTCTTCGGTCCACCGACCGGTGACCGAGTACGCGGCCGTCATCACGACGTCGAGGACCTTCTCGTTCGCGGGGACCCGGCGGGCCATCGCCGTGGAGGCGAACCCGATCCGCGGCCGCAGCTCGAACAGGTCGGTGCGCCCGATCGGTTCGTCGAGAACCACGGCACTGCCGCTGGACGGGTGAAGAAGCGCGGCGGCGATCTGCAGCAACGTGGTTTTACCGGCGCCGTTCGGGCCCAGGATCACCCAGCGCTGGTCGTCATCAACACTCCAGTTCACTGAGTCGAGGATGGGAGCGCCATCCCGGACGACGGAGACGTCGGTGAGTTGAAGAACGTTGACCATGAAGCCATGTTATCTGCCGGACAGGAGCACCAAACACGCGTAACGGGTGCCGCGCATTGCTGCGGCACCCGTTCACGCGGCTCTTCAGAACCTGATTCAGAGCAGCGAGGCGTAGATCTCCCGGGTGCGGGTGGCGATCTGGGTCCAGCTGAACATCTGCTCGGCCCGGACCCGGCCGGCGCGGCCCATCTCGGCAGCCCGAGCCGGGTCGGCGAGGACCTCGATCAGGGTGCGTGACAGGTCGGCGACGAAGAGGTCGGCGTCGATGGGGGTTCCGGTGCCGTCGGTGGCCTGGTCGATCGGAACGAGGCGACCGGTCACGCCGTCGGCCACGACCTCGGGGATGCCGCCGGTGGCGGTTCCGACGACCGGCAGACCACAGGCCATGGCCTCCAGGTTGACGATGCCCAGCGGTTCGTAGACCGACGGGCAGACGAAGACGGTGCCCGCGGTGAGCACGGCGGCCAGGTCGTGCTGCGACAGGAGGCGGTCGATCCAGACCACGCCGGAGCGCTCGCGCTGGAGAGCCTCGACCCCGGCCGTGACCTCGGCCAGAATGCCCGGGGTGTCGGGGGCTCCGGCGCAGAGCACCAGTTGCACCTCCGGCGGCAGCAGGGCGGCGGCGCGGAGCAGGTACGGCAGGCCCTTCTGCCGGGTGATGCGGCCCACGAAGACCACGGCCGGCCGGTCCGGGTCGATGCCCAGGGCACGCACGGTGTCCGGGTCGTCCGTGGGCTTCCAGCGTTCGAGGTCGATGCCGTTGTAGACGACGTGCACCCGGGACGGGTCGAGCGCCGGGTAGCTGCGCAGGATGTCGCGGCGCATTCCGCCGCTGACGGCGATGACGGCATCCGCTGCTTCGAAGGCGGTGCGCTCGATCCAGCTGGAGACCCGGTAGCCTCCGCCGAGCTGCTCGGCCTTCCACGGGCGGAGCGGCTCGAGGCTGTGCGCGGTCACGACGTGCGGAACCCCGTGCAGGAGCTTCGCGAGGTGGCCGGCGCCGTTGGCGTACCAGGTGTGCGAGTGCACGATGTCCGCACCCTGCACGTCCTGTGCCATCTGCAGGTCGACGCCGAGCGTGGCCAGCGTCGCATTCGCGTCGGCCAGTTCCGTCGGCACCTCGTAGGCGTGGGTGTCGACGGCATCGCGGGGCGCGCCGAAACATCGCACGGAGACGTCAATGTCGGTGCGGAGGGCTTTCACAAGCTCCGCCACATGCACTCCTGCCCCGCCGTAAATCTCCGGGGGGTATTCCTTGGTCAATAGATCCACTCGCATGAGGCAAAGCTAGCGCAGGCTGGCCGGGGACACACCCGACCGTGCTGGTTCGACGTGACGATTGCCCTTACTCTAAAGACATGCAGTCACAGAAGATCTTCGGAATCGTGCTCGCCGGCGGAGAAGGTAAGCGGCTCATGCCGTTGACGGAGGACCGTGCGAAACCAGCAGTGCCCTTCGGGGGTCATTACCGACTGATCGACTTCGCATTGTCGAATCTGATCAATTCGGGCCTCACCCAGCTGGTGGTGCTCACCCAGTACAAGTCACACAGTCTCGACCGGCACGTCTCCCAGACCTGGCACGTGACCGGCGGCCTGTTCAACTCTTACATCGCATCGGTACCGGCGCAGCAACGTCTGGGCAAGCGCTGGTTCAGCGGATCCGCCGACGCCATCCTGCAGAGCCTCAACCTGATCCACGACGAGAAGCCCGACATCGTCGTCGTCGTCGGCGCCGACCACGTGTATCGGATGGACTTCAGCCAGATGATCGAGGCGCACATCGCCTCCGGAGCCGCCGCCACCGTAGCCGCGATCCGTCAGCCGATCGGCCTGGCCGACCAGTTCGGGGTCATCGAGGTCGACGCGGCGACGCCGGACCGCATCCGTGATTTCCGCGAGAAGCCGAAGGACGCAATCGGTCTCGCCGATGCCCCGCACGAGGTCTTCGCCTCCATGGGCAACTATGTCTTCAACACGGAGGCGCTGATCGAGGCCGTCCTCCGCGACGGCGAACGTGCCGACTCCAGCCACGACATGGGCGGCGACATCATTCCCGACTTCGTGTCCCGCGGCGAGGCCGGCGTGTACGACCTCAAGCTCAACGACGTCCCCGGATCCACCGACCGTGACCGGGCCTACTGGCGCGACGTGGGTACCATCGACTCCTTCTTCGAGGCGCACCAGGACCTGATCAGCGCGCTCCCCGTGTTCAACCTCTACAACCAGAAGTGGCCGATCTTCAGCCAGCAGCTCAACTCCCCGCCGGCGAAGTTCGTCCGCGACGGACGCGGCTTCCTCGGCACGATGATCGACTCGATCGTCTCCCTCGGCTGCGTCATTTCGGGAGCGCACATCGAGCGCAGCGTTCTCGGCCCCTGGGTTGCCATCGATTCCGGCGCCCAGGTGGTGGACGCGATCGTCTTCGACCGGGTGCAGATCAAGCCGGGCGCGACCGTGCGTCGGGCGATTCTGGACAAGGACGTGGTTGTCGCCGCCGGAGCGGAGGTCGGCGTCGATCGCGACCGTGACCTCGCCCGCGGTTTCAGCGTCACCGAGTCCGGCATCACCGTGGTCGGCAAGGGAGTGCACGTTCACCCGTGACGGCTCCCGTTCGTTTCCTCGTCGTCCTGGACGCCGATTCCACCCTGATCGAAGACGAGGTCATCGAGCTGCTCGCGGATGCGGCCGGCTCGCTGGCCCTCGTCGCGGAGGTGACCGAGCTGGCCATGCGCGGGGAGATCGACTTCGCGGAGAGTCTGCGGCTTCGGGTCAAGACCCTGGCCGGGCTGTCCACGGAGGTGTTCGCGGAGGTCGGCCGACTCGTGCGCCCGACCCCCGGAGTCCAGGAGCTGATCGACGGCCTGCACGCCCACGGGAGCCGGATCGGGGTCGTCTCCGGCGGCTTCCACGAGGTGCTCGATCCGCTCGCCGCCAGCTTCGGCCTCGACCACTGGCGGGCGAACCGGCTCGAGGTCGCCGACGGTCGCCTCACCGGCGGCCTGGTCGGGCCCATCATCGACGCCGCCGCCAAAGCTGAGGCGTTGCGGGAATGGGCCACCCTCGAGGGTGTGGCTCTCGCCCAGACGGTCGCCGTGGGCGACGGCGCCAACGACCTGGCGATGATGCGGGTGGCCGGACTGGGCATCGCCTTCAACGCGAAACCGATCGTGCGGGCGCAGGCGGACCTGGCCGTCGACGCCCGCGACCTCAGCCAGGTCCTGCCGATGCTCGGCCTGCGCGGTTAGTGCCCCATCCCCAGTCCGCCGTCGACGGGGATGACGGCGCCGGAGATGTACCCGGCGTCGTCGCCGGCGAGCCAGGTGACGACACGAGCCACCTCGACCGGAGTGGCGAAGCGTCCCGCCGGGATGCTCCGCTTGTAGTCGGCCTGCTGCGACTCGGAGAGCTTGGCGGTCATATCCGTCTCGATGAAGCCGGGAGCGACGACGTTGGCTGTGATGCCCCGCGCTCCCAGCTCGCGGGTCACCGAACGGGCCAGCCCGATCAGGCCGCTCTTCGAGGCGGAGTAGTTGATCTGCCCCGCGGAGCCGTAGAGGCCGACCACGCTGGAAATCAGCACGATGCGACCGAACCGGGCCTTGAGCATCCCCTTGGAGGCGCGCTTCACGACTCGGAAGGCGCCGCTCAGGTTGGTGTCGATGACCGAGGTGAAGTCGTCTTCGCTCATGCGCATCAGCAGCATGTCCCGGGTGATGCCCGCGTTGGCGACGACCACCTCGACCGGACCGAGCGCTGCTTCGATCTCGGTGAACGCGGCGTCGATGGACGCGGCGTCCGTCACATCCGCGCGCACCGTCAGGCTGCCGCTGGGGCCGTCCCCGGTGCGGGCGGTCACCGCGACACGGTGTCCCTGCCGGATGAACTCCTCAGCGATCGCGAATCCGATGCCGCGGTTTCCCCCGGTGACAAGGACGGTTCTGCCAGTCGTCATGCTGGGTCCAATCTCTTTTTCTCAGCGAACGAACAGCCGCACGCACGTATATTCCAGTTTAGGGCGTCTGTGTTGGACCCTGACGAGACGTAGAATTTGTAGGGTAAAACCACCACGATTGACCGAATCGATGACACCCATGAAGCAGCAGTCGATCACCTCGCTCCCGCCCTCGCCCGAGGAGGATCGACGGGCCCGGATGATCAAGTACTCGATCGCCATGGGCATCAGGATGGTCTGCATCTTGTTGATGCTCTTCGTCCAGGGCTGGTGGCTGCTCGTCTGCGCCATCGGTGCGATCACCCTCCCCTACTTCGCGGTCGTCTTCGCGAATGTGCAGGGCGGCGCTGCGGCATCTTCCGTCGTTCGTCCGGGAGCCATGCAGATGTTCCGGGGACCGAACAACCGGCCGAACGACGATGAGAGCGGGAAGTGATCGGGCTCGGCGCCGAACTCGACGCGACGAACTGCTCTCGCGCCGGCTGTCGCGAGAGTGGAGGCTGGCGGTTGGACTGGCGCAATCCCCGCATCCACAGTGAAGACCGGGTGAAGACCTGGCTGGCCTGCGACCTGCACGTCGACTACCTTCGCGACTTTCTGGAATCCCGCGACTTCCCACTGGCGGTGTCTCCGCTGCCAGGATCTCCCCTGCCCGCATCCCCGCTGAGCGCGCCGGAAGCAGGGCCGGCGTGAGCGGCTGGAAGTTCGCGTTCACCCGGCGCTGGGCCGGGTACCTCGCGCTGACCATCCTCTTCGCGGCCGTCTGCTCCGGTCTCGGACTCTGGCAGCTCGCGCGCCGCTCAGACGCACTCGCCGAAATGGGCAAAGTCGAAAGTAACTTCGCGGCCGACCCCGTTCCTCTGACCGATGCGCTGCCGGGTCTGGAAGCGTTCTCCGAGTCCCAGAAATGGCTGCCCGTAGTCATGACCGGCACGTATCTGACGAACGACGAGCTGATCGTGCGTAATCGCCCGCTGCAGATCCACCCGGGTTTCGAGGTTCTCACCCCCCTGCTGCTCGCCGACGGCTCGGTCTTCATCGTCAACCGGGGCTGGTTGCCGACCGGGCAGACGCCGGATGCCCCGGCATCCGTTCCAGCCGCTCCCACGGGTGTGGTCACCGTCGTCGCTCGACTCAAGGCCGGGGAGCCGCTGCTGGCCGGGCGGTCGGCCACGGGAAACCAGATCGCGACGATCAACCTCGATGATGTGGCCTCCCGGTTGGACCTTCCGACGTACACCGGCGCCTACGGCCTGATGGCGTCTGAGGATCCGGCGCCGGACGAACGTCCCGTGGCCGTCACCCGGCCGGTGAAAGACGAGGGGCCGCACCTGTCCTACGCGTTCCAGTGGTTCGTGTTCGCGCTGATGGGCTTCGTCGGACTCGGCTGGGCCATCCGTCAGGAATATCGCACGGTGAACTTCGACGACCCGGGCGAGCGCGTGCGCGCCGCCGAGCGGGCCCGCCGTCAGGCTGCCAAACCCCGCAGCGACTCGGAGATCGAGGATGAGCTCATCGACCGCTGACCGACCGGCACGGTTCGACAGGGGAGGTTCGACTGGGAGCAGCTCCGAGCCCAGACACAAACGCCCGGGCCATCCGGCCCGGGCGTATCAGTGCAGCGATGGTGATCAGGCGAGCATGATCAGGTCGAGGTAGTCCTTGTTCCAGTGGTCCTCGGTACCGTCGGGCATGATCAGCACGCGCTCGGGGTTGAGCGCCTCGACGGCGCCCTCATCGTGGCTGACGAGGACGACGGCACCGGCGTAGTGCGCCAGGGCATCAAGGATTTCCTCACGGCTGGCCGGGTCGAGGTTGTTGGTCGGTTCGTCGAGCAGCAGCACGTTGGCGCCGGACACCACGATCATGGCCAGGGCCAGCCGGGTCTTCTCGCCACCGGACAGCACCCCAGCCGGTTTGTGCGAATCGTCACCGGTGAAGAGGAACGAGCCCAGAACACGGCGCGCCTCCATCTCGGTGATGTTCGGCGAGGACGACACCATGTTCTCGAGGACGCTGCGATTGACGTCGATCGTCTCGTGCTCCTGCGCGTAGTAGCCGATCCGCAACCCGTGGCCGGGCACGATCTCCCCGGTATCGGGCTTGTCGACGCCGGCGAGCATGCGCAGCAGCGTGGTCTTGCCCGCACCGTTGAGGCCGAGGATGACGACCTTTGAGCCGCGGTCGATGGCCAGGTCCACGGCCGCGAAGATCTCGAGGGAGCCGTAGCTCTTGGACAGGTCGGTGGCCATCAACGGGGTGCGTCCACAGGGTGCGGGCTCGGGGAAGCGCAGCTTGGCGACGCGGTCGACCGTGCGCACGGCGTCCAGTCCGGACAGCAGCTTCTCGGCGCGTGCCACCATCTGGTGGGCGGCGGCGGCCTTGCTCGCCTTCGCGCCGAACTTGGCGGCCTGCAGCTGCAGGGTCGACGCCTTCTTCTCCGCGTTGGCGCGTTCCTTCTTGCGACGGTCCGCGTCGGCGACGCGCTGACGCTGGTAGTTCTTCCAGTTCATGTTGTAGATGTCGATGACCATGCGGTTGGCGTCGAGGTAGAACACCCGGTTCACCGTGTCGCCGACCAGCTCGATGTCGTGGCTGATGATGATGCAGCCGCCGCGGTAGTTCTTGACGAACTCCCGCAGCCAGACCACGGAGTCGGCGTCGAGGTGGTTGGTGGGCTCGTCGAGGATCATCGTCTCCGCGGCCGAGAACAGGATGCGGGCGAGTTCGATGCGGCGGCGCTGTCCGCCGGACAGGGTTCGCAGCTGCTGGTCGAGGATGCGGTCGGGAAGGTTGAGGTTGCTGGCGATCGATGCGGCTTCCGCCTCGGCCGCGTAACCGCCGAGCGCGTTGAACTCGTCGGTGAGGTTGCCGTAGGTGCGCATGGCCTTGGCGCTGATCTTGGGGTCGTCGCTGCCCATGTCGATGCCGGCCTGGGCGAGGCCCAGCGAGATCGTGCCGAGTCCGCGCGCATCCAGGATGCGGGTCCGGGCCAGCATCTCCGGGTCGCCCGAGCGAGGATCCTGGGGCAGGTAGCCGATCTCACCGGTGCGGTCGATGGAGCCGTTGGTCGGAGCGGTCTCCCCCGCGAGGGTCTTGGTCAGTGTCGTCTTGCCGGCGCCGTTGCGGCCGACCAGACCGATCTTGTCGCCGGCGGAAACGCGGAAACTGACGTCTTCCATGAGCACGCGCGCCCCAACTCGGATTTCGAGATTTTGCACACTCAGCACAGCAACAGTCCGATCAGGGGAGTCGTAGAATTTTTCGGCCGAAGCAGGCCAACTCTCCACTATATTTGATCCCTTGCGCCTCCGTGTGCGCCGGGAAGCGAAAGCGCCCCGTGCAGCGCCTTCGCCAGCCAGTCCCGGTAGGCGGCGCCGGACCAGCCGAGGTCGAGGACCAGGGACCGGTATGTCTGCGGATGCCCGAGCGCCCACACTGTTGCCGCCGCCTCGTGGTCGCTCAGTCCCCCACGCAGACTGTTCCGGGAGCGCAACGCGGACGCCACCTCGCCGTACTGGAGAAGCCGTTGGGCGGAGCGCCGGATCTCGAGCTCCGCGATATCCGTATCGACGCCGGCCGCCTGGGCGATCACCCGGTGCACCCCGGACGTGCGTTCATTCAGCTCGGCGATCCAGTCGGTCAGTGTCCGCACGATCTCGGCGGCCGTGCGCGCCTCGCCGACCCGGCTCCGCAGCGGCCCGGGGCCGGCATCCGGCTCAGTGGTGCGCGCGGCCGCGAGGTCGAGCACGGCGGACAGAATCGCGGCCTTGCCGCCGACGGAGTTGTAGACCGTCTGCACGGCGACACCCGCCTCAGCGGCGATGGCACCGAGGGTCGTGGGAATGTAACCACGTTCGAGCATCAGCCGCGACGCGGCCCGCACAATCAGGGCGCGGGTCTGCTTTGACTGCGCCTCTCGCCGGGATTTCGAGCTCATCGGGACTTCAACCATTTGATTAGGATAGCGTTCCATCGACTGGAATGGCGATCAAGCTCGGTTGATTACCGTCTGGAGGCTCTCCGGTCATGCACCTCCATGACGCCGTGTGACCGGGCGGGGCACCTCGGCCGGGCTCGGGTCTTATGGTTTACGGCATGACACTCTTGCAGACCTCAGCCGCCCTCTCCCCCCTTGCCGAAGATCGGGCCGCCCGCCTCGCCTCCGCCGGGACCGCCTGGAATGAACGCATCACCGCGGACCCCGCGAAGGCGCAGCTGACCTACCGGGTCACGGCCGCCGGCGAGGGGTCGGTCGCCACCCGCGTCACCGCCGGCAAACACGTCTTCCTCGTCGACGAACCCGGAGCCCTGGCCGGAGACGACGTAGCGGCCAGCCCCGTGGAGATCGCGCTCGGCGCCCTGCTCTCCTGCCAGGTGGTCGTCTACCGTCTGTACGCCCAGGCGCTCGGCATCCAGGTCGACGAGATCGACATCGTCGCGGAGGGAGACCTCGACGTGCGGAAGCTGTTCGGAATCCAGGCGGACGTGCGCGCCGGCTTCTCGGCGATTCGATTGAACATCACCCTCACCGGTCCGGATTCCGATGAGCGATACCAGGAGCTTGGTGCAACGGTCGACGCGCACTGCCCGGTGCTCGACCTGTTCGCGAACCCCACCCCGGTGTCCGTGACCGTCACCACGAAGTAGCCGCATCCGGCGCTGGCCGGTGTTCGAGCCTGTGGACGCGAAGGGCCTACTCGTAGCGGCATTGAGGGCTGAGGCCTAACGTCGGTTGCAGCCGCAGCGGTCGCTGCGCGAATGCGAGGAGGTCGACGATGGAGAGCAACTCAGCCGCACCACCCCCGCCGGGCCAGGGAGGGCCTCCCCCGCCCGAGCCCGGCGAGGAACAGGAATCCGCCAGTCCTGTGGGTGACATGTTCGAGGAGGGTGAGACCGAAGTCGGGCCGCACCCGTCCCTCATCAATCTGGAGAACTGGGAGCAGTCCGATCTGGCGTCGTCCGCCGACACGGACGACACCCGTACAGAGGACGCAGCGCCGGAGGAGTGACCACAGGCGCACCGGAACCGACACCACGAGAATGGGGCACCGGCCAGATGGCGGGTGCCCCATTCTCGTGGCAGCGTGCGATCGCGACGCGCTGCAGATGACGCGGGTCAGATGGAGAAGCCGAGGGCCCGCATCATGTCGCGGCCGTCGTCGGTGATCTTCTCGGGACCCCACGGCGGCATCCAGACCCAGTTGATGCGGAACTGGTCGACGACCCCGTCCAGCGCCTCGGCGGTCTGCTCCTCGAGCACATCGGTCAGCGGGCAGCCCGCCGAAGTGAGGGTCATGTGGATGATCAGGGCATCGTTCTCGTCGTCCCAGCCCAGGTCGTAGATCAGCCCGAGGTCGACGACGTTGACGCCGAGTTCCGGGTCCATGACGTCTTTGAGCGCCTCTTCGATTTCATCGAAACGCGCCGGAGTCAGCGTGG
The DNA here is from genome assembly GCA_035581905.1 of Cryobacterium sp. Taxonomy (GTDB): domain Bacteria; phylum Actinomycetota; class Actinomycetes; order Actinomycetales; family Microbacteriaceae; genus Cryobacterium. The sequence continues at coordinate 183 of DATISQ010000255.1, read as the reverse complement.
AGACCATGCAGTTAGCCTACGTTCGATTCCGTGAGAAAGCGATCGTAGCCCTCGTCCTCGAGGCGGTCGGCGAGCTCGGGGCCACCCTGTTCGGCGATGCGGCCGTCGACGAACACGTGCACGAAATCGGGCTTGATGTAGCGCAGGATGCGCGTGTAGTGCGTGATCAGGAGCAGTCCCAGG
>DATISQ010000254.1:0-4349 GCA_035581905.1 Cryobacterium sp. | reverse complement strand
GAGTTCGACGCAGATTTTTCTACTGAATCCCGGTTTCCAAGGTCTTGAGGCCGCTTTCGGCAGTATCTCCGTCGAATTCGTGAGGAGCCATCCAGCTGGTTTGGACGCCTGGCGCTGGTCCACGCGCGGAGCCGCGACCGGCCGCTTGAGGACCGGGTCGAAGGTCGCAGTCGGGCGACCCAACAGGTAGACCTGGGCCAGAACGCATCCACTGGCCCGCGGAATGTCGGGCTGGTCGGGGTCTCCACGCCCTCGGTGACCACCTCGACGCGAGCGCCAGGATGCCCTCTACGAGCGGCACGGAGGCGGAGTCAGGCAGATATTCATGAGTCCAGACGGGACGGGCGTGCAGTGGCATCGATCGTGGAGGTCGTGGTGAACTTGGGCACGATCCGCGGCATCTGGCGATAGACCGCACCCGGCGAGGCGAACAGGCTCAGGAGCTGCACGAGCACGGGCGGGATGTTCTCGCTGACCGCGCTGGCACCCACGGCGAACATGGTCGTCGCTTCGCCCAGAACCGCCGTCGCCGCCTCGAACAGCCGGATGCGCGTGTCGTACTCCACCCACATGGAGGTGGCCTGCAGGGCCGCCGTATGTTGCTGCACACGAGCCCGGTCGAGCACCTCGGCCATAGCCCCGTCGCCGCCCTGCTCACGGACGTAGCGCACCAGCCGGTAGGGCTCCACCGCACGGGTCTACCTCGGCGCCGCTCATCGCGGGAGCGGCTCAGGCGGCGGGCAAGTAGCGCCGGGGAGCATAGGCCTGGGCCACCAGCGCGCGCAGTCCCTCGAGGCTCCCGGTCACGAGACCCTGGGCGCGGGCCTGCACGAGCACGTTTCCGATCGCGGTAGCCTCGACCGGGCCAGCCAGCACGGTCAGGCCGGTCTGGTTCGCGGTGAGCTGGCAGAGCAACTCGTTCTGCGACCCACCGCCGACGATGTGCACCGTGCGGATGCTCGTGCCCGACAGTTCGCTCGCCGCCCGCAGGGTCTCAGCGTAGGCGGCCGCGAGGCTTTCCACGATGCTGCGCACGAGTTCGACGGGCGTGCCCGGCACCGGCAGGCCGCGCTCGCTGCAGTAGACCCGAATGCGTTCCGGCAGGTCCCCGGGGGCCAGGAAACGAGGGTCGTCCACGTCGAACACCGTGACGGGGCCGGTCACCTGGGCGGCCTGGGCCAGCAGGAACGGCAGCTCATACGCAGTTCCCTGCGCTTCCCATGTGCGCAGCGACTCGCTCAGGAGCCACAGGCCCATGACGTTGCGCAGGTATCGCACCCTGCCGTCGACGCCCCCCTCGTTGGTGAAGTTGGCGGCCCGGCTCGCCTCGGTGAGCACCGGCGAGCACAGTTCGACGCCGACGAGCGACCAGGTGCCCGAGGAGATGTAGGCGTCCGTGTCGCCGGTCATGGGAGCGGCGACGATGGCGGATGCCGTGTCGTGCGACCCGACGGCGACGAGATTCGGGCGCGCGGCCGATCCGATCTCGGCAGCGACACTGGGCAGAAGGGGCCCGATCCGCTCCCCCGCGCCGACCAGGCGCGGGAAGATCGACCGGGGCAGGCCCAACCGGACGAGGAGGGCGTCGTCCCAGTCTGCGGCCGTTCCGCCGGTCCCGACCCGCAGCAGCCCGGTCGTCGAGGCGTTCGTACGCTCGGCAACCTGCTCCCCCGTGAGCCAGTAGCCGAGCAGATCGGGGATCAGCAGCAGCGTGTCCACGCCGTCGAGACTGCCGGCCAGGCGGTCTGCCGCGAGTTGATACAGCGTGTTGAACGGCAGGAATTGAAGGCCGTTGCCGGCGTAGAGGTCGGCCGGTGAGACGAGGGCGTGGGTGGCCTCCACTCCTCCCCCGGTGCGGGAATCACGGTAGTGGTAGGGGTTGCCGAGCATCCGTCGGCCGCGAAGGAGCGCGTAGTCGACCGCCCAGGAATCGATCCCGGCGCTGACCAGTTCCGGTTCCTCGCGCACGGCGGAATGCAGGCCCCCAAGCACGTTGCGGTAGAGCTCGAGGATGTTCCAGTGCAGCCCGTCGATCGTGCGCACCGGGTTGTTCGGGAAGCGGGCCACTGGGCGCAGATGCAACTCGTTGTGGCCGACGTGGCCGAGCATGACCCGGCCGCTCGAGGCTCCCAGGTCGATCGCCGCGACCGTGCCCGCGGTGCTCCTGAACCTCACCACGAGCCGGGCAGGCCCGCGCCGGCCGCTCCCGCGCCGAATTCGACAGATCCGGTCGAGTTCGACCGGCGCAAAGGGAGGGCTCGACCTGAAGTATCGAGTTCGACGCCTCTCATCGCAGGAAGGCGGCGGCGACGCCGGCGTCGACCGGGATGTGCAGCCCGGTGGTGTGGCTGAGGTCGCCCGTGCAGAGCACGAAGACCGCGTTGGCGACGTTCTCCGGCAGCACCTCGCGCTTGAGCAGCGTGCGTTGCGCGTAATACTTGCCGAGGTCCTGCTCGTCGACGCCGTAGACGGCGGCGCGCTTGGCACCCCAACCGCCGGCGAAGATGCCGGAGCCGCGCACGACGCCGTCGGGGTTGATGCCGTTGACCTTCACGCCGTACTCGCCGAGTTCGGCAGCGAGCAGGCGCACCTGGTGTGCCTGGTCGGCCTTGGTCGCCGAGTAGGCGATGTTATTCGGGCCAGCGAAGACCGCGTTCTTCGACGAGATGTAGACGATGTCGCCGCCGAGCTTCTGGTCGATCAGCACCCGGGCCGCGGCCCGGGAGACGAGGAAGGAGCCCTTGGCCATCACGTTGTGCTGCAGGTCCCAATCGGCGACGGTGGTCTCCAGCAGCGACTTCGAGAGGGAGAGGCCGGCGTTGTTGACGACGAGGTCGAGGCCGCCGAACGCGAGCAGGGCGGCGTCGACGGATGACTGCACCTGGGTCTCATCGGTGACGTTCGCCTGCACGCCGATCGCGACATCCGTCGACCCGATCTCGGCCGCAGCACCCTGTGCCTTCGCGAGGTCGAGGTCGGCAATCACGACACAGGCGCCCTCCGCGGCGAGGCGGGTGGCGATGGCCTTGCCGATGCCGGATGCCGCCCCGGTCACCAGCGCGACCCGGCCGGCGAGCGGCTTGGGCGCGGGCATCCGCGCCAGCTTGGCCTCTTCGAGCGCCCAGTACTCGATCTTAAACTTCTCGGCTTCGCCGATCGGTGCGTAGGTGGAGAGCCCCTCGGCACCGCGCATCACGTTGACGGCGTTGAGGTAGAACTCGCCAGCGACGCGGGCGGTCTGCTTGTTCGCTCCGTAGCTGAACATGCCGACACCCGGGATGAGCACGATCAACGGGTCCGCTCCGCGGATCCCGGGCCACGCGGTGGTCGAGCCTGTCGCGACCGCGTTCCGGTCGTAGTACGCCTGGTAGTCGGCCCGGTACTGCTCGTGCAGCTCCTGCAGACGGGCGAGCGAGTCCTCGACGGATGCCCCGGCCGGCAGGTCCAGCAGCAGCGGCTTCACCTTCGTGCGGAGGAAGTGGTCGGGGCAGCTCGTGCCGAGGGCCGCCAGACGCGGGTGCTCGGCACGGGACAGGAAGTCGAGCACCTCGGGGGCGTCGGTGAAGTGGCCGACCTTGGCGGCATCCGTCGACACCAGGCCGCGGATGGTCGGGGCGAGTGCGGCCGCCCTGGCGCGCCGCTCTGCCGGGGCCAATGGGGTGAAGCCAGCCAGTTCCGGGCCGAACGGCTCGGCCTTGGAGTACTCGGCGATGTAGGCGGCGGCGGCCTCGATTATCCACAGCGAGTTGGCCTCGGCCTCGTCGCTGGTGTCGCCCCAGGCGGTGATGCCGTGCCCGCCGAGGATGCAGCCGACCACCTGCGGGTTGGCGTCCTTGATGGCGGCGATGTCGAGGCCGAGCTGGAAGCCCGGCCGGCGCCACGGCACCCACGCGACCGCGTCGCCGAAGATGGCCTGCGTGAGGGCCTCGCCGTCCGCAGCGGTGGCGATCGCAATGCCGGCGTCTGGGTGGAGGTGATCCACGTGGGCGGCCTCGACGAGTCCGTGCATCGCGGTGTCGATGCTGGGAGCGGCGCCGCCCTTGCCGTGCAGGCAGTAGTCGAAGGCAGCGACCATCTCGTCCTCGCGGTCCACGCCGGGGTAGACGCCGACGAGGGCGCGCAGGCGGTCCACTCGCAGCACGGCGAGGCCCTTCTCCTGCAGCGTGCCGAGGTCGCCACCGGAGCCCTTGACCCACATGAGTGCGGCGTCCTCGCCAGTGACGGGGTCCGTCTCGGTGCCCGTGGCGGAGGTGTTGCCGCCGGCGTAGTTGGTGTTCCTCGCATCCGCGCCCAGGCGGTTCGAGCGCGAGATCAGGTCGGTGACGACGGGGTTCGTCATGAGGGTCCTT
>DATISQ010000253.1:0-6581 GCA_035581905.1 Cryobacterium sp. | reverse complement strand
AGCCGTAACACCTCCCAGAGCGACCTGGCCAGCACCAGCCGGGCCGGCGGGTGGAAGGTGCGGGCCTCGTCGCTGTCGGTGACCCGGCGGCGCAGGCGTGTGGGCGGGTTGCCCAGCCAGGACGACCCGCGTTTGGCCTTGCGCGGGGTGGAGGAGAGCACGGCCACGAGGCCGTCCCGCGGCACCGTGCGGCCGGGGCCGGCGATGCCGCTGTTGCCCAGGAACGCCCGGCGGCCGATCTTGGCGCGGCCGATGCGCATCCAGCCGCCGCCGAGTTCGTAGCAGGCGACCATGGTGTCGTCGGCGAGGAACGCGCCGGGGGCGATGGTGGTGAGAGAGGGCACCAGCAGCACGGTGGACGCCTCGACACCCGGCCCGACCTTGGCGCCGAGCAGGCGCAGCCAGACCGGGGTGAGCAGGCTGGCGTACACGGGGAACAGCAGGGTGCGGGCGCCGTCGAGGATGCGTTCGGTCATCCAGACCTGCCAGCCGATCCGGCTGCGCACCGGGTAGTAGCCCTCCCGCAAGCCCACGCCGAGCAGGCGCACCGAGCCCAGAACCAGCAGGGCGTAGACCAGCCCGGCCGCCAGGACCGCCGGCGGGGTGGCCAGGGCGGCCCGCCCGGTTGCGTCGGCGAGCGTGGTGGCGTCGCCGATGGCCGCCCCGACGATGAGCGCGCCGACCAGCACCGCGATCGCGGGCAGGGCCGTCATGACGAGGGCCCCGATCGCGAAGGCGGTCAGCCAGCGGTTCCCGCGCGGCGGGCGCTCGGCCGGCCAGGAGCCGCGCGCGGCGCCCACCCGGGCGGCCGGGGACCCGGCCCAGCGTTCGCCGGGCGGCACCGGTCCGGAGACGGCCGAGCCGGGCTCGATCACGGCGCCGCGCCCGATGTCGGCCCCGCCGAACAGGGCACTGCGGGAGCCGACCGTGGCGCCGGCGCCGATCCGCACGGACCCGATGCGCAGCACGTCTCCGTCGATCCAGTAACCGGAGAGGTCCGTCTCGGGTTCGATGGCCGCCCCGGCGCCGATGTCCAGCATCCCGGTCACCGGCGGCAGGGAGTGCAGGTCCGCGTCCGGGCCGATGCGGGCGCCGAGGGCCCTGGCGTAGTAGCTGATCCACGGGGCACCGGCCAGGCTCACGGCATCCGAGAGCAGCGCCACCTGCTCGGCGAGCCACAGGCGCAGGTGCACCGACCCGCCTCGCGGATAGTTGCCCGGCTCCACGCCGCGCAGCAGCAACCGGGCGGCGACGACGGAGATGGTCATCTTGCCGGGCGGGGTGACGAAGAGCACGAACCCGAACGCCACCCACCACCAGGAGATCGTGGGCGCGAAGGAGGCCCCGGCCCAGCCCGCGAGCAGGTTGTTCGCCGCCGCCAGGTAGACCAGCCAGCGTGCGCCGACCAGCACGTGCAGCGGCACCCCCAGCAGGGTGAGGGCGAGGCGGCTGCGCCGGGGAACCGGCAGAACCTCGCGCACCGTGCCCGGCCCCGTGGGCGCGCGACCGTCAAGCTCGTCGGCGAGGGACCCGATCCGGGGGTAGTCGTAGATGTCGGAGACACGGGCTTCGGGGAACCGCTCGCGGATGGTCGACACGAACTGGGCCGCGGAGAGCGAGCCGCCGCCGTGGGCGAAGAAGTCCGCGTCGGGGCCGTTAGCGGGCACCCCGAGAATGGCCGCCCAGCCGGCGGCGAGCCACGCCGCCGTCGGAGACAAGGCCTCCGCCTGCTCGGCGCCGGTGGCCGGCAGCGGCCAGGGCAGGGCACCGCGGTCCACCTTGCCGGAGGTGCGCGTGGGCAGCTCGTCGACGACGTGCAGCAGCGGCACGAGCGCCGCCGGCAGTTCTTCCCGCAGACGGATGTTGGCAGCCGACCGGTCGAAGACGGCTCCCTCCACCTGGGCCAGGTAGCCGACCAGAACCTGGTTGCCCGCCGGGGTCTTCTGCACGACCGCGGCCGCTCCGGCCACCCCCGGGAGCGCACGCAGGGCAGCTTCGATCTCACCGAGTTCAATGCGTCGGCCGCCGAGCTTGACCTGGTCGTCGGCCCGGCCGACGAACACGAGACCTTCACGTTCGTAGCGCACGAGGTCGCCGCTGCGATAGGCGCGGTGCCAGCCCAGCGCGGCGTGCGGGGCATACTTCTCGGCGTCCTTGCCGATGTCGAGGTAACGGGCCAGTCCGACCCCGCCGATGATGAGTTCCCCCATCTCGCCGGGTGCCACCCGGCCGCCGGCGGCATCCACCACGGCGAGGTCCCAACCGGCGAGGGGAAGTCCGATCCGCACCGGTCCGCGGCCGTCGAGCAGGGCGGCGCAGGCGACGACGGTGGCCTCGGTCGGACCGTACGTGTTCCAGACCTCCCGTCCGCGCACGGCGAGGCGCGCGGCGAGCTCGGGCGGGCAGGCTTCGCCGCCGAAGATCAGCAGCCGCACCCGCTCCAGCGATTCCTCGGGCCACAGCGCCGCGAGGGTCGGCACCGTCGACACCACGGTCACGCCGTGCTTGATCAGCCACGGGCCGAGGTCGACGCCCGAGCGCACCAGGGAGCGGGGCGCCGAGACCAGGCAGGCGCCGTTCCGCCAGGCCAGCCACATCTCCTCGCAGGACGCGTCGAAGGCCACGGACAGGCCGGCCAGCACCCGGTCCGCGGGCCCGATCGGGTCGGACCGGAGGAACAGGTCGGCCTCCGCGTCCACGAAGGCGGCGGCGGAGCGGTGGGCCACCGCCACCCCCTTGGGAACGCCGGTGGAGCCGGAGGTGAAGATCACCCAGGCATCATCGTCGGGAGTCGGCATGGCGCCGCTGGTGCCGGCGAGGGCCAGGTCGTCGCCGGGCGCCAGCATCCGTTCGGTGAACAGCTCCGCGTCGATGCCGCTGCGCACCTCGAACACGCCTCGCGGCCCGATCACCCCCACGACCCGGGCCTCGCCGAACACGAGCCGGGCGCGTTCCTCAGGGTCGTCGGCGTCGACCGGCACGTAGGAGGCCCCGACGAGGAGGGTCGCCAGGATGGAGAGGTACAGTTCCCGGGTTCCGGACGGGATCCGGATGCCCACGGTGTCGCCGCGGCGCACCCCGCTGCGCCCCAGTTGCTCGGCCTGCTCGGTGACCAGACGCACCAGGTCCCGGTAGTTGACGGCCCCGTCGACGTCTTCCAGGGCGAGGGCGGTCGGATGCCGGGCTGCGGTCTCGAGGAGGATGTCGACGAGGGTGCGGGCCGGCGGCGCTCGGTGCCCGGCGCCGAGCACGTCCTGGCCGGTCTGAATCGGGGTCAGGGTCACGCAGGCTCCCTCGTCCGGGTCGCGATGCCAGCCACCGCGAGCCACTAGTTTAGAACCCCGAGGTAACGGGGAGGTGCCCGGTTGCGGGCACCGGCGACGGATGCCCGGTCTACTCGATGGTCTCGACCGCGGCGAGCACGCGGGTGGAGACCTCCGAGGACAGCGGCGCCGAGCCGGCCCCCTTCGCGGCGGCCTGCTGCCCTTCCGCCCCTGCGATGAAGCTGAGATAGGCGCGCACGAGTTCGGCTTGTTCCGCGTCGGGGTAGACCTCACAGGCGATCAGGTAGCTCACCAGCACCAGCGGGTACACCCCGGCCGCCGTGGTCTTCCGGTCGACGTCGATCACCAGGTCGTTCGGGTTCTCCCGAGCGACCGAGGGTGAGGCGTCGATGATGGCGGCGGCGGCCTCGGCGGAGAAGTCGACGAATTCATCGCCGACGCGCAGGGAGGCGACGTTCAGGCCGGCGGCGCGGGACGCATCCGCGTAGCCGATCGTGTTGCGACCGTTCGTCACGGCGCTGACGACACCCGAGTTGCCCTGCGCGCCCTCGCCCCCGAACGGGAAGGCGTCGGCGGGTTCCTCGGTCCAGACCTCCGGCACGTTCTGGTAGAGGTAGTCGGCGAAGTTCTTGGTCGTTCCGGAGTCATCCGAGCGGTGCACCGCGCTGATGCCGGTGCTGGGCAGGGGGGCATCGGGGTTGAGCGCGACGAGCGCCGGGTCGTTCCACTTCGTGATGGCGCCGGAGAAGATCCCCGCGATCGTGGCCGCGTCGAGGCGCAGGGCGTCGAGTCCCTCGACGTTGAAGATCAGCACCAGCGGGGAAACGTACATCGGCAGGTCGATCGCCCGGGAACCGGGCGCGCAGCCTGCGAACTCCCCCGCGAGTTCGTCATCGCTGAGAGCCGAATCCGAGCCGGCGAAGTCCACGCCGCCGCCGATGAACTGTTCCCGCCCGGCGCCGGAACCGGTCGGGTCGTAGTTGATCGTGACCCGCGAGTTGGCCTTCTGGAACTCGGACACCCACACTTCCTGGGCGGCGGCCTGCGCCGACGATCCGGCACCGTCGAGCGTGCCGCGGAGCGCACTCGGCGTGTCGCCCGCTTCGTTCGCGGCGCACCCGGCCAGCATCAAGCTGGCGATGGCGGTGCCGGCCGCGGCCTGGACAAGTCTGCGCTTCATAGTCTGGTTCGTCACAGTAGCCATTCTCCCTGATCGCCGCGCGGGTCCCCGCCGCCGCGTCTGCCCGGCGCCCGGCGGGCGGTCCGGTCAGATCAGATCAGACCCTGTCGGCGGAAGGCGTTCCAGACGCCGTCGCACTGCACGGAGGTGGTGACCTCGTCGGCGTGGGCCTTGACGGCATCCGTGGCGTTGCCCATGGCGATGCCGACCCCGCAGACCTGCAGCATCTCGATGTCGTTGCTGCTGTCCCCGATGCCGATGGCGGATGCCGCGTCGAGGCCGAGCAAGTCGAGGAGCCGCAGGATCGTGGAGCCCTTGTTCACGCCGCCCAGCGTCACCTCGCCGCTGCCCCGACCCATGTACGGGATGGTGCCGGTGATGACGTGGAAGTCTCCACTGAGCGCTTCCGACACGCGGTCGTACGCCCGGAGGTCGCCGGCGAGGAACACCGACTTGGCGATGCCGGTGAGGCTGTACGGGCGCACGTCGGCGAAGGCCTTCAGTGCCGGGTCTGCGTCGGCACCGGTGACGGATGCCGGGTCGGACCCGGTTCCCGCCTGCCGCCTGCTGTCGGACGCGAAGTACTCCGCGAAGCGGTCGTGCACGCCGGGGCTCGGGTACAGCTCGTCGAAGGACTGCAGGTAGAAGTCGTACCCGGACTCCTCGTAGAAGGCGATCATCCGGGCCACCGCGTCTTCGGGCATGGTGCGTTCGATCACGAGGTCATCGCCGATTTCCGCGAACCCTCCGCCGGAGCTGATGGCACCGTCGAATCCGATCTCGCGGATCGCCGGGTGGATCTCGACCGACGCCCGCCCGGTGCTCAGGTACACCAGGTGCCCGTTGTGCCGGGCGGTGCGCACCGCGTCGATCGCCGACTCCGCGACCTCGGAACCGGTTTCGATCAGGGTGCCGTCGACGTCGACGAATGCGATGCGGGGGGAAATCATGAGGAACTCCAGACGAGGTGGTCTCCGGGGCGTTGCATCATCGGAGACGACCGGAATGGCGTGAGCGCAGAATCCAACACTCTTGAGAATGCCGGCGTGAGTGGGAACTGCATCTTTCGTGGTGCCCCTGGAGGGATTCGAACCCCCAACCGTTTCCTTAGGACGGAACTGCTCTTCCGTTGAGCTACAGAGGCTGGCCACTGAAGTTTAGCGGTTGTCCGCCCGTAACGCTGCGCATCCGCCACGAGCGGTCTCCGCTGTTCGCGGCGCACGTTGCGGAGCGCGGCCCACGTTCTACCGTGCGCCCGCTTCCACCGGGTGCGCCGCGAGAGATGCCACGGCGGCCAGGCGGATGCGCGGACGCGCGCACGGCGCTGCGGCTGGCGCCTACGCCGGCGGGTACAGGAAGAGCGGAACCGCACTGGCCGAGACTGTGCGCGTGTGGTACGCGTGGCTGCTCATCCAGTTGTATTCCTCGAGCACGACCTAGCCGTCGCTGTTGATCGACTGCACGTAGGCGACGTGGTTGTAGTTGAACCAGGCGACCGCTCCGACGACGGGGGTGTCACCGGTGGCCCAGCCGTGGTCGGCCCAGTTGCCGGCCCAGGCGCTCGCGTTGCCGCCGCCGGGGGTGAGGTTGCCCCAGGTCCAGGTCCACGGCGAGCCGGTCGAGCCGGCGTCGCGGTTCAGCCGCCAGGCCACGAAGTCCACGCATTCGCGGTAGTAGTAGCCGAGCGGGGACAGTCCGCCGCCCTGGGTGTCCGTGGCCCGGTCGTACCAGGGGTAGTCGTCGCCCTCGGCCTGCACGTTGTAGACGGCGAAGTCCGAGGCCGTCGTCCGAGCCGCCTCGGCGGACTGCTGAGCTGCCTGCGCCGCCTGCGCGCGGTCGGCTTCGACAGCGCGCTGGGAGAGTTCCTCGGTCGTGGTGGCCGTGAAGCCGTCGCGGGAGACGGTGATGGCGGCGGCGCCACTGGCCACCGTGACCGCCTGCGCATCAGCCGCCCGCGTGGTCGTGGCGGCGATGTCGCTGCCGCCGGGCGAGAACGCATACGCCGGAAGACCGGCGGTGAGGAACAGTCCGGGGATGGCCAACAGGGTCACCGCGATTTTCAGCGGCCTCCGACGGCGGGACCGGGGTGCCGGGCGGCCGGCTGCCGGGGCGACGCG
>DATISQ010000252.1:0-3560 GCA_035581905.1 Cryobacterium sp. | reverse complement strand
CCGCGCACCGCGTATTCAGCGGGCACGGATGCCGAGTCCCACGGATTGCGCGGATCAACCGTCGACGAGGCCACGAGATCCAGCTGCAGGCCGTCGGGGTCGCGCAGGGAGAGACGTTCCTCGTCGGCGGAGCGGCGCACGAACTCGGATTCGACGCCGAGGTTCTTGAAGTGACCGGCCCACCAGCCGAGGCTGCCGGCGGGCACCGAGAACGCGGTGGACGTGGACTGCCCCGAGCCGGGGCGTCCGCTGGAGATGCCCGTCCAGGGGAAGAAGGTGAGCAGCGAACCCGGGCGGCCCGCGTCATCCCCGTAATAGAGGTGGTAGGTCCCGGGGTCGTCGAAGTTGACCGTCTTCTTCACGAGCCGCAGGCCGAGACCCGTGACGTAGAAGTCGATGTTGCGCTGCGGGGCACCGGCAATCGCGGTGACGTGGTGCAGTCCGGAGGTTTGCGGAGTCATGGGGTCCCTTTCTGGCGGGGAGTCGGTCGGGATGCGGGCCGGCGTGGCTCGGGTTCTGCTGACTTCTATGCAAACACATGTTTCTGGGGATTCATTCCCAGATTCGAGAAGCGCGCAGCACCCGCGCGGGCGGATGCCGCGGGCCGGGCCTGCCGGATTACTCGCCCGGGCTCTGGTCCCAGGATCGCTCCGGCAGCTCTTCGAGCCAGTGCCCGACCGACTCGTCGTTCGCGGAGGAGAGGCTGCTCCCGGCGGGCGACGCCAGCCCCGCCGGCACCTCGGGCACCGCCTCGGAGAGCGAATCCTGACCGTCTGCGGCGACGTTGACCGAACCGCCTGGGAGGTCACCGGCATCCGTCGGCGGTGTCGCACCTGCGTTCCCAAACATCGAACCTCCTCCGTCGGCACAGCCAGTACGGTCGCCGGGGTCCGGGGCAACAGTTAGAAGCTACGTGCGCGGGGGAATCTCCGTCAAGCATTTCGGGAAACGGATGCTGTCGCGAACCGGCCCGCGCCCGCGCCCCACTCGCCGCCCTCTCCGCACTCCCGCCCGGAGGCCAGGGGAGTCCGCAGCCGGGCCAGGGCCTTCAGCTCGATCTGCCGCACCCGGTCGCGGGACACCCCGAAGTGCGCACCGATCTCGCGCCGGGGCTTCGGGGCGTCCCCGTCGAGGCCGAAGCGCATGCGCAGCACGCTCGCTTCGCGGTCGGGCAGGAGGGCGACGTGGCAGGCGAGGAGCTCCAGCAGGAGGGTGCGACCGGCGGCGTCGCACGGGTCGAGCGCCTGGGCGTCCCAGATGGTGTCACCGAACGGCACGTTCTCGAGGCCGTTGCCGAGGTCGGCCCAGACCAGGGCATCGATCGACCGAGGCTGGCCCGGGTGACTCTGCAGCCGCCGGATCTGCTGGGGAGTGAGTCCGCTGGCCGCGCTGACCTCCTCGGGGGTGCCGTCGCGGCCCTGCCGCAACCGCAGCCGGTGCTGCGCCTGGGCCAGGCCGTTGAGCACCTCGATCTGGTGGGCGGGGAGACGGATGGTGCGGGCCTGGTCGGTCAGGGCACGTTGGATGGTCTGGCGGATCCACCAGGTGGCATAGGTCGAGAATTTGAATCCGCGGGTGTGGTCGAAGCGCTCGGCTGCCCGGATCAGGCCGAGGTTGCCTTCCTGGATCAGATCGAGGAGGTCGAGTCCGCGGCCGGTGAAGTGACGGGCCACGGACACCACCAGCCGAAGATTCGCGCAGATCAGGTGGTTCATGGCCCGCCCGCCGTCGGCCGCGAGCCAGCGGAGTTCCTCCCCAAGCCCCGCGCCCCGGTCGCCGGCAGGGTCCGGCCGCAGCCGGGAGAGCCGCTCCCCGGCGAGCAACCCCACCTCGATGCGCCGGGCGAGGTCGATCTCATCCGTCGCAGTCAGCAGCGGCACGCGGCCGATCTCGTGCAGGTAATCGCCCACGGAATCGGCGGAGGATCGGTGACGGAAACGGCTCTCGGCGTTGGTCATGCCGGTACCGTAGGCGCGGGCCGGGGCCGGCCCCCGTTGTCGGCGCGACGTGTGCAGAACCCGGGGCCGGGTGCGCCTGTGCAGGAGCAAAGCCGGAGCGAAGCAGGAGCAAAGCAGGAGCAAAGCCGGAGTCAAGCCGGAGCGAAGCCGGAACCCCGCGCGCCGGAACCCCGCACGCCGCCGGAAAAACGCGCGCCGACCGACCTCAAACGGGGAGTTTCGCGCCGGGCCCAGATCGACGATGATGAGCGGGCAGAGCCGTATTGAGCGGAGGGACGCGATTATGAGTGACGCAGGATCAAACGATCCCGGCGAGAACTTCCGGCCCCATGGCAACAACAATAACGAAAACGACGATTACAACGCCGATTACAACGCCGACGACGGCACTGGCGACGGCACTGGTGACGGCACTGGCGACGGCGAGCTCGAGGTCAACGGCTACGAGGTCTACCACCCGCCGGCGGACCGCTTCCTCACCGCCCAGATGTGGTGGATCGCGAGCGAACTGGTGCGGCGGCATCCGCATCTCCGCATCTCCGGGGTGGAGGTCGACGAGGCCGACCGGCTCCTGATCGTTCACGACGAGCAGGACGGCATGAGCGTGCAGTGGGACCTCGTGGGCGGCTGTAAATTCCTGGTCAACGGCGACGTGAACAAGATCAGCTGGATTCAGATGCTCGCCGCGCCCAGCCCGCACGCGGTCGTCAAACAGATCGAGGTCGCCACCGGGCTCGTTATCCCGAAGGCCCGGCCGGCCACGTCCGCCCGGGCGCTGACCTACCGGGTGATCGCCAGCGCGCTGGCCACCGCGACCAACGACCGGTACGAGTGGTACGCGGTTCCGGCCCCCATGCTGCACGAGGAAGACCCGGAGAATCCCGGATGCGAGTTCTTCCGCGACTTTCCCTCCACCATTCGGGCGCGCGCCGACTATGTCACGATGACCCTCGAAGAATTCGAGGCCGGCGGCCGCAGCGTGTACTTCTTCCAACCGTTCTGGGCGCTGCTGCGCGACCTCGAGCCGATCGCGATCTTCGACTCCGCCGGGGTGGTGCACACGGTTTCCGGGGCCACGTCCCTGATGCCCCTGTACGAACAGGTCGACCGCAAGCTCGCGCTGGTGACGGCGCACGTGCTGGGCGACTACTTCGCCTGACCGGCGCGCGCTGGTCCGCGGAACCTGAAGCGGCTAGCGGATGCTGCCGAGCTCGGTCAGCTTCGCGTGCAGAGCCGAATCGCTGGGCTCCACCACATGGGTGCCGTCGGGGAACAGGACCACCGGAATCTGGGTGCGGCCACTGATCGCGTGAGCGCGGTCGGCGCCGTCCTCGACGAGCAGGAGGTCGACGTAGTCGTAGTCGACGTTCAGCGTGTCGAGCAGCTTCTTCGAGCGGCGGCAGTCGCCGCACCACTCCGCCCCGAACATGGTGAGGCGCTGGGCGTCGGAGGCAGGGGGAGTGGCGAGGTCAGTCATCCGCTCATCCTAGGTCGGCACCCTGAGTGCCCGTGCCCGTGCCCCTGCCCGCGCACCCCTGCCCGCCCACCCTCGCGGCGCACCCTATGGAAGCGGGCACACGAAACAACGTGCGCCCGCTTCCA
>DATISQ010000251.1:0-4398 GCA_035581905.1 Cryobacterium sp. | reverse complement strand
TGCTGCCCTACGCCGGTTCAGGCAGGTAGGACACCTCATGTCAAAAATCATTCTGACGCACGAGGTCTCCGGCCTCGGTGCACCCGGTGACATCGTCGACGTCAAGAACGGGTACGCCCGCAACTACCTCTACCCGCAGGGATTCGCTGTTTCCTGGACTCGCGGAGGCGAGAAGCAGATTCAGCAGATCAAGGCCGCTCGCGTAGCCCGCGAGCACGCCACCCTCGAAGAGGCGCAGGCCCTCAAGGCTGCACTCGAGAACGCCAAGGTCAAGCTGGTCGTCAAGGCCGGCGAAGGCGGACGCCTCTTCGGCTCCGTCAAGACCACGGACGTTGCGGATGCAGTTGCCGCAGCCGGCCTCGGTGCCCTCGACACGCGCAAGATCGTGCTCAGCCCGATCAAGATGACTGGTGAGCACCAGGCAACGGTTCGTCTTCGCGACGAACTGAGCGCGACCATCACACTCCTGGTGGTAGCTGCCAAGTAAGCATCACAGCTTCACGCTCGTGTAGCGGTGGGTTCCGAAAGGAACCCACCGCTACACCTGTTTAAGCAATGCCGCACACCCAACCGGGGGTGATTTCAGAGCCGGAACATGAGGCTTTGTACACAGGTTTCCCCACACCTCGACAAGATTCAACACGTACTTTAGACAGGTTTTTTGCCCACAACTGTGAATAGATTTAATGCCTGATCAAACTCAGTTTATGCGACAAAAAACTTAAGTTTTCCACAATTGATTCCACAGGTTGTGCACAAGACACGCGGCGTTTCGCGCAGATTATCCACAGGCCTGTCCACAGGGTGGTTTGTTGTCCGCCGAGCGGGGTCCGTATGGTGGGCAGGCGGCCGCAATCGAGGTGTGCACGGGGCCCGGCAGCGATGTCGGAGGGCCCTGATAGAACTGCACCACGAATGAAGGAGGCACGAGTGTCGATCTCTCACTTGGGTCTGGCCGACAAGCGCGGGGCCGACTCGCGCGGCGGCCTGGAAGCCCGGCACACCGAGCGCACGCTCCCGCATGACCTCCTCGCCGAGCAGAGCGCGCTCGGCGGCATGATGCTGAGCAAGGATGCCGTCGCCGACGTCGTCGAGACCGTGCGGGCCGCGGACTTCTACATTCCCAAGCACGAGATCATCTTCGACGCGATCCTGTCGCTCTACGCCCAGGGCGAGCCCACCGACGTCATCGCCGTCACCGACGAGCTCACCAAACTCGGAGAACTGTCCCGGGCCGGCGGCGCCGACTACCTGCACACGCTCACCAGCCTCGTCCCGACCGCGGCCAACGCCGGTTTCTATTCCTCGATCGTCGCCGAGCGCGCCCTCCTTCGGCGCCTCGTCGAGGTCGGCACCCGCATCGCCCAGATGGGCTACTCCGGTGAGGGAGAGGTGCTCGACCTGGTCAACACCGCCCAGGCCGAGGTCTACGCCGTCACCGGCGGCAGCGAAACCGAAGACTATGTTCCGCTCACCGACGCGGTCACGGCCGCGATCGAGGAGATCGAGGCCGCCAAGCTCAAAGACGGTCAGATGACCGGTGTGCCCACCGGCTTCGCCGACATGGACGAGCTCACCAACGGCTTCCACCCCGGCCAGCTGATCATTGTGGCGGCGCGTCCTGCCCTGGGTAAGTCCACGCTCGCTCTCGACTTCGCTCGGGCGGCCTCCATCAAGCACGACATGCCCAGCATTTTCTTCTCCCTGGAAATGGGGCGCAGTGAAATCGCGATGCGTCTGCTCGCGGCCGAGGCATCCGTGCCCCTGCAGAGCATGCGCAAGGGTGCCGTCGACGCGCGCGACTGGACCACGATCGCTGCCACCCGCGGACGCATCAACGACGCCCCGCTTTACATCGACGACAGCCCCAACATGACCCTGGTGGAGATCCGGGCCAAGTGCCGCCGGCTGAAGCAGCGGGTGGGCCTCAAGATGGTCATCATCGACTACCTGCAGCTGATGACGTCGGGCAAGAAGGTCGAGTCGCGTCAGCAGGAGGTCAGTGAGTTCTCCCGCGCGCTCAAGCTGATGGCCAAGGAGCTGCAGGTTCCGGTCATCGCCCTCTCCCAGCTCAACCGTGGTCCCGAGCAGCGCGCCGACAAAATGCCGGCCATCTCTGACCTGCGCGAGTCCGGGTCGCTCGAGCAGGACGCCGACATGGTCATCCTCCTGCACCGCGAGAGCGCGTACGAGAAAGACAATCCGCGCGCCGGTGAGGCCGACCTGATCGTCGCCAAGCACCGTAACGGCCCCACCCGCACCGTCACGGTCGCCTTCCACGGCCACTACTCCCGCTTCGCCGACATGGTGCCGGGAGCGTAGCGCCCCGCCCGGTCATATTCTTCGAGCGGCACCCGACTCCCACTACGCTACGAACGGGACGAAAGTGCCGCGCAAGCGTTCGGATCGGTCCGATCTCGCTCGGGGCCGGTCGCTACGAAGGAGATATGCGCGTGAGAGTCGGCATCGGACGAGAACGCCTGCAGGGTGAGCGCCGCGTTGCGGCAACCCCCGAGACGGTAACCCAGCTAACGGCCCTCGGACTCGAGGTCCTGGTCGAGGCCGGTGCGGGCACCCCGTCCGGCCACGGCGACGCCGCTTATACGGATGCCGGTGCCGCGGTCGTGCCGCACCTCACCCCGGGCGACCTCGACGTGTACTGCCACGTGCGCCCCCTCGCCCCGGAGTTCGCCGCGACTCTCCGGCCCGGCACCGTCACGGTCGGCCTGGCGTCGCCGGCCTCCGAACTGGCCACCGTGTCCGCCCTGGCCGCGGCCGGCGCGACGGCCTTCGCCCTCGAACTGGTGCCGCGCATCTCGCGCGCCCAGTCGATGGATGCCCTCACCTCCCAGTCGCTCGTCTCCGGCTACCGGGTGGTGCTGGAGGCGGCCATCCGTTTCCCCCGCTTCTTCCCGCTCTACATGACCGCGGCCGGCACCATTCCGCCGGCTCGCGTGCTCGTGCTCGGCGCCGGGGTTGCCGGACTGCAGGCCATCGCCACGGCCAAGCGCCTCGGCGCCCGGGTCTCGGCCTACGACGTGCGCCCGGCCTCGGCCGATGAGGTGACCTCCATGGGCGGCACCTTCGTGAACCTCGACCTGGACGCCGTGGAGGGCACCGGCGGCTACGCCCGCGAACTGAGCGAGGATCGCGCCGTCCGCCAGCGCGAACTGCTGGCGCCGCATGTGGCCGCCGCCGACGTGATGATCACCACGGCGGCCATCCCCGGGCGCGCGGCTCCGCTGCTCGTCACGCACGACATGGTGGCCGCCATGCGCCCCGGCTCGGTCGTGATCGACCTGGCCGCCGAAACCGGTGGAAACGTCGAGGGCGTCGTCGCCGGCCGGGACACCCTGGTACCCACTCGGGCCGGTGACGGCTCTGTGACGCTGGTCGGCATGAAGGATGCCCCCTCCACGATGCCGGCGGACGCCTCACGGCTCTTCGCCAAGAACGTGGCCAACCTGCTCGCCCTGATGACCGTCGACGGTGCGGTGACACCCGACTTCACGGACGAGGTCGTCGCCGGGTCCTGCCTGACCCATGACGGCAGCATCCGGCACGAACCGACGGCCGCTGCCGTGGCCGCAGCCGGGACAGGAGAACACTGATGGATCCGATCACCCTGCTGACCGTCGTCGTGCTGGCGGTCTTCGTCGGCTTCGAGGTCGTCTCGAAGGTCTCGAGCACGCTGCACACCCCCCTGATGAGCGGGGCGAACGCCATCCACGGCATCATCCTGATCGGCGCCATCATCGTGGCCGGGCAGAGCCTGGAGCCGTGGCTGCTCGCGGTCGCCCTGCTCGCCGTGGTGATGGCCACCGCGAACCTCGTCGGCGGTTTTGTCGTGACCGACCGGATGCTCAAAATGTTCGCCCCCCGCAAACCGGCCGGCGCTGAAACCAAGACCGACCCGAAGGACGCGAAGAAATGAGCCTGCTCAGCCCCGAGTGGACCAGTCTGCTCTACCTGATCGCCGCGGTCTGCTTCATCCTCGCTCTGCGGGGGCTTTCCTCGCCGAAGACCGCCCGCCGCGGCAACCTGATCGGGGCCGCCGGCGCGCTGCTGGCCGTGATCACCGTCTTCCTCTCCGCCCGGATCGAGAACATCCCGTTCATCCTCATTGCCATCGCGGTGGGGTCGGCCATCGCCGCCCCCCTCGCGCGGCGGGTGGAGATGACGCAGATGCCCCAGCTCGTCGCGCTCTTCAACGGCGTGGGCGGCGGCGCCGCCGCGCTGGTCGCCGTGCTGGAACTCGGCAGCAGCGACAACCCGTGGAGCAAGGTCGCGGTCGTCTTCACGATGCTCATCGGCGCGGTCTCCTTCTCCGGGTCCGCGGTCACCGTCGGCAAACTGCAGGGTCTGATCAGTTCACGGCCGCTCATCTTCCCCGGCCTC
>DATISQ010000250.1:0-18072 GCA_035581905.1 Cryobacterium sp. | reverse complement strand
CGTGGTGCCGCCGGCGTAGAACAGGCCGTCGACCTTCGCGGAGGCGTTGGAGCCGCGCAGGAACGCGCTCTGCCGCAGGGTGTGCGCCGGGCCGAGGGCCCCGCCGCGCCAGGAGTTGAGGTCGTCGGCGAAGTCGCCGGGTCCCACGGTGCGCCGCACCACGACCCGGTCGGCCAGGTCGGGGATGCCGGCCCAGTCGCTGAGCTGCGCGATGGTGTCGTCCGCGACCTTCTCGATCGCGGCCGAGCCCTGACCGTTGATGCCGCCGTGGCCGAGCCCCGGGTCGGCGGGGATCGGCACCAGCAGGAACATGTTCGTGTAACCGTCGGGGGCGACGCCCGGGTCGGTGGCGCTGGGCATGCAGGCGTAGAAGGAGGCCGGGGAGGGGACGCTGGTCTTCTTACCGAAGATGCGGCCGAAGTTCTCGGACCAGTCCTTGGTGAAGAACAGGCTGTGGTGCATCAGCTCGGGCAGGTCGCCCTTGATGCCGAGCAGCACGAGCACGGCGCCCGGACCGGAGACGCGCTTCTGCCAGTAGCTTTCCGGGTAGGTCTGCGCGGCGGCCGGCAGCAGTTCGGTCTCGGTGTGGTGCAGGTCGGCGGCCGAGACGACCGTGTCGGCGTCGAGGGTGACGATGGTGCCGTCCGCGGTGCGGTAGCTGACGCCGGCGACGGCGGTCGCGGCACCCGGGGTGGTGTGGATCGCGGTCACGGTCGCCTCGGTGATCACGGTCACGCCCTGGTCGCGGGCGATGTCGGCGATGCTGTCGATCAGCCGGGTGAACCCGCCCTGGGGGTAGAGCACGCCGTCGGCCATGTCGAGGTGGCTCATCAGGTGGTACATCGACGGAGTCTGGTCGGGGGAGGAGCCCAGGAACACCGCCGGGTAGCCGAGGATCTGGCGCAACCGGTGGTCCGTGACGTAGCCGGCCACGAACTTGTCCAGCGGCTGCAGCAGCAGGCGGGCCAGCCGGCCGAGCCGTTTCAGGACATCCGGAACCAGCAGCGGCTTGAAGGAGGCGAAGCTGGTGTACAGGAACCGTTTCACGGCCATGTCGTACGTCTCTTTGGCGGAGACGAGGTAGCGGTCCAGGGCCGCGCCCGCACCGGGCTCGAGGCTTTCGAACAGGCGGATGTTGTCGGCCCGCTCGGCCGCGATGTCCACGGGCTCCTTCGTGCCCTCGAAGAACACCCGGTAGCCGGGGTCGAGGCGGGTCAGGTCGAGCTGTTCCGCGGAGGAGGTGCCGAACAGCCGGTAGAAGTGGTCGAAAACCTGCGGCATCAGGTACCAGGACGGCCCGGTCTCGAACCGGAAGCCGTCGACGTCCCAGAAACCGGCCCGCCCACCGAGGGTCGCGTGCTTCTCGAGCAGGGTGACCCGGTGGCCGTCCCGCGCCAGCAGCGCGGCGCTGGCCAGGCCGGCGATGCCGCCGCCGATGACGACGGTGTGCCGGGTGGGTGCGCTCATCGCTTCCACGCTCCCGGTCCGAACGATGCGGTGAGTGCAATCATGATTTTCTCCGGATCCGGCACCCGTACCCGGGTGCTCATCAGTGCTCGTGCGGGGGTGACGCGCAGCTTCGCCGACAGGCGGGCGAAGAGGCGGTGTGCGGCGGTGACCGCGCGGCGGCTCCCCGCCGGCAGCAGGGGCAGCACGCGGGCGGCCGCGTCAAGGTCGGCGTCCATGTCGTCGAGGAGCTCGTTCTTCTGCTCCTCCGTCATGGTCAGCGGGTTCACCCCGGGAAAGTAGTTGCGGCCGAGGGCGTCCCGGTCGGCAGCGAGATCGCGCAGGAAGTTGACCTTCTGGAAGGCAGCTCCAAGGCTGCGGGCCCCGGCCTCCAGCACCCGGAGCTCGTCAGCGCTGCGGGGCGTGTCCTGCACGAAGCAGCGCAGGCACATCAGCCCGATCACCTCGGCCGAGCCGTAGATGTACTCGGCCACGCCCGCCGCGTCGAAGGGCGACGGGTCGAGGTCCCGGCGCATCGAGGCGAAGAACGGCGCGGTCAGGCCGGTGTCGATTCCGGCTTCCCGGGCGGTCGCCGCGAAGGCGTGCACGACCAGGTTGGTGCTGAAGCCTGACCCGATCGCCTGGCTGGTCTCCCGTTCGAGCGCGTCCAGCAGGTCGCGCTGGCCGTCCAGGCTGACGCCGGCCTGGCTGGCGGCGCCGTCCACGATCTCGTCGGCGACCCGCACCAGGGCGTAGATGGTGCGGACCTGGCTGCGCACGCGCGGCGCGAGCAACCGGGCGGCGAGGCCGAACGAGGTGGAGTAGTGGCCGATGACCGTGGCGGAGCTGGCGCGGGCGGCGGCACTGTACTTCGCGATGCCGGTGTGCTCGGCGGGGTTGTCGCGGTTCATCGGCTACGATTCACGGCGGTGCCGGCGAGGGTGGTGAGCAGCTCGCGGAGGGGGGCCGGGATGGCGGACGGGTCGAGCGCCGCGACGGCGCGATCGGCGTGGTCGGCGGCCAGCTCATCCGCTGCCTGCAGTGCGCCGCAGGAACGCAGCAGGACCCGCACGATGTCCGCTTCCGCCTCGGTGAGGTCGGCCTTGCCGATGTAGGGCGCGATCTCGGGCCAGCCGCTTGTGGTGCCCGCATGGGCGACCAGGGTCGTCTGCTTGCCTTCCCGCAGGTCGGTGAGCACGCTCTTGCCGGTCTTCTCCGGGTCGCCGAACACGCCGAGGATGTCGTCCGTGAGCTGGAAGGCCACCCCGATCAGACGACCGAACGCGCCGAGCGCATTGATCGACTCGGTGGAGGCCCCGGCCAGGACAGCCCCGGCCTGCAGGGGCGCCTCGAAGGAGTAGACGGCGGTTTTCTGTTCCAGGGTGGAGAGGACCTCGGCCACCGTGAGCGGATGCTTCGACGCGGTGTTGGTCACGTCCGCCAGTTCTCCGGCGGCGGAGACGAACACGGCGCGGTCGAGGAGGTCGAGCAGGCGCCCGCGCAGCTCGAGATCGACCGGCAGCATCGCGAGGGCACGGTGGGCTTCGCTCAGCGCCAGGTCGCCGGCCAGGATCGCCGCGGTCGCCGCCCACGCCCCGGCCTGGGCGCCCGCCCCGTGGGCGAGGGCGCGCTCGGTGAACTGCCCGGCGATGTTGGCCACGCCGCGGCGGGCGAGGTCGCGGTCGATCACGTCGTCGTGGATGACGAAGGCGGTGTGCAACAGCTCGAAGCTGACCGCGACCGGGGTGGCCAGGGTGAGGTCGGTGCCGCCGAGGCCGGTGAACGCGGCCAGGACCAGGGCGGGGCGTACACGCTTGCCGCCGCTGCTGGCCTGTTCCAGGGAATCCCAGAGCGCGACATAGTGCTCGCCGTAGTCACTGGCGCGCAGGCGGGCGGCAGCGAAGAAGCGCTGCAGTTCCGTCCCTACCCCGAGCGTCTGGATTTCATGCATCGAAGCCCGTCAATTCCTGAAGCTGCAGGCCCAGCCAGGGGCTGAACGCCCACGGGGCGTCCCGCACCGAGCGCTGCAGGGCGGCCGGCTCCACCCAGGCGAATTCCATCACCTCGTCCGGGTTGGGCACGGGGTCGCTGGTGGCGCGGGCCAGGTAGACGGGGCAGATCTCGTTCTCGACGATGCCGCTGCTGTCGACGGCGCGGTAGCGGAAATCAGGCAGGGTGACGGTCAAGTCCTGGATCTGGAGTCCCAGCTCGTACTGCGCGCGCCGCCCGATGGCGGACGCGAACGTCTCGCCCGGAAGCGGATGGCCGCAGAAGGAATTGGTCCAGACACCCGGCCAGGTCTTCTTCGACAGGGCGCGGCGGGTGACCAGGACCTCGCCGGCCGGATTGAGCACGTGGCAGGAGAAAGCGAGGTGCAGCGCGGTGTCCGTATCGTGCACGGTGAGCTTCGGGGCCGTGCCGATTTCGCGGCCCGACTCGTCCAGCAGGACCACGAGTTCTTCAAGCACTTCGACCGACCGCATTAGCCATCCCTTCGGGTGATTCAGTCAAGATACCGGAAAAAGTACCTAACCTTATTAGCTAAATCGAGGCTAGCACGGGGCCCCCGTCCGAACGGTCCATTGCGAGCCTCCAGCGGCCCGTCGGGAGGCCCGTCGGGAGGCCCGAACGGCAGTCGTCCGCCGACCGCTTAAACTCGGTGGGTGCCGACCCCCGCTGCAGACCATGTCACTTCCCTTCTCGCCTCGTATCAGGATTTCCCGCAAACGGGCATCCTCTTCCGGGACCTCAACCCGGTGTTCGCCGATGCCACCGCCTTCCGGGCGCTGATCGACGAGCTCGCGGACCGGTTCCGGGGCGAATTCGATGCGGTGGCCGGCATCGAGGCCCGCGGCTTCCTGCTGGCCGCGGCGATCGGCTACGCCGCGGATGTCGCCGTGCTCGCCGTGCGCAAGGGCGGCAAGCTGCCCGGCACGGTGCTGAGCGAGGAGTACGACCTCGAATACGGTTCGGCCTGCCTCGAACTGGAGATCGGCCAGCTCGCGCCGGGCGCCCGGGTGCTGGTCGTCGACGACGTGCTGGCCACCGGCGGCACGATCGCCGCCACCTCCCGGCTGGTCGAGCGCGCCGGCTACCGCCTGACGGGCGTCGGCGTCGTGCTGGAGCTGATCGACCTGGTCGGTCGGACCCGTCTGGGCGACGCCCCCGTGCACGCCATCGTCGCGCTGTAGCCCCGGCCCGTGCCCACCCGCCCGGGCGCACCCTGTGGAAGCCGGCGCACGTTGTACCGTGCGCCAGCCTCCAGAACCTGCGCCGCGAGCCCAGTGCGCCCCGCAACACGGGGCGTTTTCACGGGACCGTGGCGCATGCTTGGCCCATGAGCACAAACGGTGACAGGTGGGTGTACGCGCCCGACGGCCGCAAATTCTGGGGCCTGTACGGCGCTGCCGGTCTGCTCGTGCACCACGAGGAGCTGGGGGTGCTGCTGCAGCACCGCGCGCTCTGGAGCCACCAGGGTGACACCTGGGGGTTGCCCGGCGGGGCCCGCCACGAACACGAGAGCGCCCTCGAGGCGGCCCTGCGGGAGGCCGGCGAGGAGGCCGGCGTGCCCCCGGAACTGGTCTCCGTGCGGTTCAGTTCCGTGCTCGACCTCGGCTTCTGGTCGTACACAACGGTCGTCGTGCGCGCCACGGAACGCTTCGAGCCCGTGATCAGCGATCAGGAGAGCATCGCCCTGCGCTGGGTGCCGACCGGGCAGGTCGACGCCCTGCCGCTGCATCCGGGCTTCGCCGTCAGCTGGCCGGCCTTGCTCGCCCGCCTCTAAACCCGCACCACCTCGGCCGGTGACTTGTCCGGCCGCCACCCGCGCCAGACCGGGTGGCGCAGGCGGCCCGTCGCGGTCCACTCGGAGAACTCCACCTCGCCCACCAGAACCGGGCGCACCCAGCGCGCATCGCGGGCGTCTTCGGCCGGGACGCCGGTGAAGGGGTTGGCCGAAGACTCGATCGCGTCCAGTCTCGCCCGCAGGTCGTCGAGGTCCGCGTCCCGGAACCCGGTGCCCACCCGGCCGATGTAGCGCAGCACGTCGCCGTCCGGAATGCCCAGCAGCAGGGAGCCCACGCTGTCGGTCCGGCGCCCGTTGCCCGGCCGCCACCCGCCGATCACCGCCTCCTGGCTGCGATGGTGCTTGATCTTGATCCACGACCGGGACCGGCGACCGGCCTCGTACCGCCCGGTCCGGGTCTTGGCGACGATCCCCTCGAGGCCGAGTTCGCTGCTGGCTGCCACAGCCTCCGCCGAGTCGCCCGTGAAGACCGGCGGCACCTGCACCGCATCGGAGCCGGTCACGATCTCCTCGAGCACCTGACGCCGGGCCGTGTAGGCCAGATCGAGCAGAGGCTCACCGTCCCGTTCGAGCACGTCGAAGGCCAGGAAATGCACCGGGGCGGATGCCTGCGCCTGCTTGATCTGTCGTCGATCGGTCAGCCCCAGGCGCGTCTGCAGCCGGCCGAAGCTCGGCCGCCCGCCGGAGTCGATGGCGACGATCTCCCCGTCGAGCACCGCCGAGTCGGCCGACACCGCCCCCGGCAACGCCCGCACCAGTTCGGGGAACGCGTGCGTGACGTCGTTGCCGTTGCGGGTGAACAGGCGCACGACCCGATCGGGCTCGTCGGCCGTGAGGTAGGCGAGCGCACGGATGCCGTCCCACTTCATCTCGTAGGTCCAGTCGTCCTCCTCGGGCAGGTCGGCGATGGACCCGAGGGTGGCCAGCATGGGCCCGTAGCGGGTCCGGCGGGCGGACCGCCCGCCCGCCCCGGCCGCCGCATCCGTCCCGCCTGACGAACCGGTCCCCACGTCGCCGGCCCGCCGAGCGGGCCTTGCCTTCATCAGATGGAGCAGCCAATTACGGTCGCCCCCAGCCGTGCCTGCCGTGCGGATCAGGGCGAAGCGGCGCGCACCGCCGAGCCCGCCGCCCGGTTCGCCGTGGAGCACGGCGATCACCTCGTCGTCACGCCATTTCTCGAGGTCATAGCTGCCCCGGTCCCAGATACTCACGGTGCCGGCCCCGTATTCGCCGGCCGGGATCTCGCCCTCGAACGCGGCGTACTCCAGAGGATGGTCCTCGGTGCGCACGGCGAGCCGGTTCTTCGCCGGATCGGTCGGCACGCCCCGCGGCAGCGCCCACGAGGCCAGCACCCCGTCGTGCTCGAGCCGAAAATCGTAGTGCAGGTTCCGGGCGTGGTGCTCCTGAATCACGAACGACCGCCCGACGGATGCCTCCGGCGCACCCGTGGGCATCGGCTCCGGGGTTCGGGAGGCATCCCGTTTGCCGAGATAGACGGCCAGCGCGCCCGGGCCGGCACCCGTCCCGTCACCGGCACCCCGGGCATCCGCGGCGCCCCGGCCGGAATGCGCCTCGAGCAGCGCGGCCAGCGGGTCGCCGCTGCGCTGCACCCGGTGCATCGCCTGCTTGTAGTCGACCTGCGTGAGTCCGGGGGAGGCCAGCTCCCGCCAGGTGCGCGGCATGGCCACCATCGGATGCAGCGTGCCGCGCAGCGAATACGGGGCGATGGTCGTCTTGCTGGCGTTGTTCTGGCTCCAGTCCACGAACACCCGGCCGGGTCGCAGCGCCTTCTTCATCTGGCTGACGACGAGGTCCGGATGGTCGGCCTCGAGCGCCCGGGCCAGTTCGTGCGCGACCTGGGAGACCTGGTCCGAGGTGTGCGTGAGGTCCAGCGGGGCGTAGAGGTGGATGCCCTTCGACCCGCTGGTGACCGGCAGCGGGTCGAGGCCCATGTCCCGCAGGATGGCCCGGGCCAGCCGGGCGACCTCCGCGCACTCGTCCAGGGTGACCCCGTCGCCGGGGTCAAGGTCGAGCACGAGCCGGTCCGGGTTGCGCGGGGTCCCGCCGCGGCCGAACTGCCACTGCGGCACGTGGATCTCCAGGGCCGAGGTCTGGGCCAGCCAGGTCAGCGTCGCGAGGTCGTTGACCAGCGGGTACTCGTTCACGTGGTTCGCGTGCTGGATCGGCCGGCGCTTCACCCAGCTCGGCGTCGACTGGTCCACGTTCTTCTGGAAGAAGACGTGCCCGGGTTCGTCCCCGGTCCCCACGCCGTGCACCCACCGCTTCCGCGTCGCCGGGCGGTTCATGGTGTGCGGGATCATCACGTCGGCGACGAAGGCGTAGTAGCCGAGAACGTCGGCCTTGGTGGTCCCCGACTCCGGGTAGAGCACCTTGTCCAGGTGGGTGAGCGTGATCCGGTGGCCGCCGACGGTGACGACCTGGCGGGAGTCCGGGGAGGCCGGCGTCGCGTTCATGGCACCAGCATGCTCTTGCGGTCACAGAGTGCCTAGCCCCTTCGGCGCGCGAGGTGTGTACTGGAGGGATGAGATCGATCTGGAAGGGCGCGATCAGCTTCGGGCTGGTCAACGTGCCCGTCAAGGTCTACAGCGCCACCGAAGACCACGACGTCGCCCTGCACCAGGTGCACGACGCCGACGGCGGGCGCATCCGGTACCAGCGCCGGTGTGAGCGGTGCGGCCGGGTTGTCGACTACGCGCACATCGACAAGGCCTGGGAGAGCGGCGACAAGTCGGTCATCATCACCGACGAGGACCTGCGCAAGCTGCCGGCCGAGAGCAGCCGGGAGATCGAGGTCGTCGAGTTCGTGCCGAGCGAGCAGCTCGACCCGATCATGTTCGAGCGCAGCTACTTCCTCGAACCGTCCGGCTCGCCCAAGGCCTACGTTCTGTTGCGGCGCGCACTCGAGGCCAGCGACCGCACCGCGATCGTGCGGTTCGCGCTGCGGCAGAAGACCCGGCTCGGCGCCCTCCGGGTGCGCGGGGACGTGCTGCTGCTGCAGTCGCTGCTGTGGGGCGACGAGGTGCGGGCCGTCGAATTCCCGGTGCTCGAGGAGGCCGTGCGCATCTCCGCCCAGGAGCTCGAGCTCTCGGCCGCGCTGGTCGACTCCTTCGCCGCGGACTTCTCGCCACAGGACTTCCGGGACGACTACCAGGACCAGCTCCGGGAACTGCTCGAGGCGAAGCTGGCCGCGGGTGACGCCGTTGACACCGAGGGTCCCGGGGGCCGGGAACCGGAGGCGGGCGAGGAAGGCGGGGGAGAGGTCCTCGACCTGATGGAGGCCCTCCGGCGCAGCGTGGAGCGGAGCCGCGGCCAGACGGACCGCGGTGCCCCGGCGAAATCCGACAAACACGCCGATAAAAGCCGAAAACGGGCATCCGGTCGCTGACCCGGCCGCATTCCCGTTCCGCTGTCGCGTCGGTAGACTCGGGGACTGTGACAGGGGCAGAGGGAAGCGGCGTCAGCTCGAAGGTCATCACCCTGCCCAATCTGCTCAGCATGCTGCGGCTGGCGCTGGTGCCGGTCTTCCTGGTCGTGCTGGTCCGGGGAGAGGATGCCTGGGCGCTCCTGGTGCTGGCGGTCGCCAGCCTCACCGACTTCCTGGACGGCTACCTGGCTCGGCGGTTCGGCCAGATCACGCGGCTCGGCCAGCTTCTCGACCCGGCCGCCGACCGGCTGTACATCTTCGCCGCCCTGCTGGGGCTGGCCTGGCGCGACCTGGTGCCCTGGTGGATCGTCCTGATCATCGTGGGGCGGGACGTGTTCCTGCTCGGCCTCGGCGTCATCCTCGCGAACTTCGGATTCGGGCCGCTGCCCGTGCACCAGCTCGGCAAGGCCGCCACTTTCTGCCTCTTCTACGCCTTGCCGATGATCATGCTGGGAGAGGCATTCCCGGCCGTGTCCTGGTGGTCGCTCCCGGTGGGCTGGGCTTTCGGCATCTGGGGAGCGTTTCTTTACTGGTGGGCGGGGATAATCTACGCCGTCGAGACCGCCCGGGTGATTCGTCTACCGCGGGCAATTCGGGCCGTTCCATCCGATACGCTGGAAGACTAGGAGGTGTACGGTGATTGATTCCAAAAAGACGAATGAACCCCAGCGCAAGGTCGCGCCCGAGAACTATTCCAATACCGACACGACGATGACGTTCGGGCAGGAGTTTGCTGCCCAGCTCGCATCGCTCGACGGCGACGTAACGGCCGAGGAACAGGAAGCCATCGCGGCGCTCCCCTCCGGGTCGGCACTGCTCGTCGTGCGGCGCGGGCCCAACGCCGGCGCTCGTTTCCTGCTGGACGCGGACGTGACGACGGTGGGTCGTCATCCCAACGCGGACATCTTCCTCGACGACGTGACGGTCTCCCGTCGGCATGCGGAGTTCCTGCGCCACGGAACCAAGTTCGAGGTGAAAGACCTGGTGTCCCTGAACGGGACGTATTTCGACGGGGTCCGCATCAACAGCGCGCTGCTGCACGACGGCGCCGAAGTCCAGGTCGGCAAGTTCCGGCTGACGTTCTACGCCTCGCGGCACGACCTCAAGCTCCTGGCGAGCGAGTAGTGCCCGCGTCCGCCGCCCAGGCCAGAGCGCCGGGCGCGACGTCACTGCTCAGCATCGGACAGGTGCTTGCCCGGCTCACCCCGGAATTCCCGGATCTGACCCCGTCGAAACTCCGGTTTCTGGAGGAGCAGAGACTGGTTTCTCCGGCGCGGACGGAATCCGGCTACCGCAAGTTCTGTTCCGGCGATCTGGACCGGCTGCGGCTGGTCCTCTCCATGCAGCGCGATCACTACCTTCCGCTCAAGGTGATCCGGGGCTATCTGGATGACCTCGACGCGGGTCTGTCGCCGACCCTGCCCGGGGGAGTGACGCCGGGACCGTCGATGCTCTCGACCGCCCGGCGGCTGGACCGCGAAGAATTGTTGCGCGAGGCGGGGGCCTCCGCGATGCTGCTGCACGACGCCGTCTCCGCGTCGATCATCCTGCCCGCCGACGTCTACGGCGATGACGCGCTCAGCGTACTGCGAGCCCTGGTCGAACTGCAGCGCAGCGGCATCGAGCCCCGCCACCTCCGCGGCTTCCGCGGCGCGGCCGAGCGGGAGCTCGGCCTGATCGAGAGCGCACTCGTGCCGCTCTCCCGCCGGAAAGACGCGTCGAGCCGGGCGAAGGCGGCCGAGATGGCGGTCGAGATCGCCGGCCAGCTTGAAGTGATCCGCGGCAGCCTGATCCGTTCTGCCCTGGGTCGCCTGACCAAGTAAGCCAGCCCGACACGCCAATTTGGTCGACCGAATGTCGTTGATCAGAACGGTCCCCCTCGGTAGCGTAGATGAAGCGATCATTCGTTTCGCAGTCCCACCCCCGAGAGGCCATCGTATGAGCGAGCTGAATCAGCGTGACGATGCCTCGCGCTACGGACTCGGCCTGCTCTTCACCGACGGAATGCCCGAGCTGGACGACAACTCCGGCTACCGGGGGGCTGTGGCGGCCCGAGCCGCCGGAATCAGCTACCGGCAGCTCGACTACTGGGCCCGCACCGAGCTGGTCCAGCCCACCGTGCGCGGCGCAGCCGGCTCGGGTTCCCAGCGTCTCTACGGCTTTCGCGACATCCTGGTTCTGAAACTGGTCAAGCGGCTCCTCGACACCGGAATTTCCCTGCAACAGATCCGCACCGCCGTGAATCAGTTGCGCGAGTCGGGGGTCAGCGACCTCGCCCAGACCACCCTGATGAGCGACGGTGCCAGCGTCTACCTGTGCACCTCCGACGATGAGGTCATTGACCTCGTCAGCCGGGGCCAGGGCGTGTTCGGCATCGCCGTGGGCAAGGTGCTCCGCGAGGTGGAGACCAGCCTGGTCGAGTTGGAAACCCTGCCGATCGACCCCGCCGACGAACTGTCCGCGCGCCGGGGCAGCCGCAAGGTCTCCTAGCGACCGTTGGCCCACGGCTGCCGGCTGACGGCCAGCCGTTATCGGCCTGCGACTAGCGCTGTTCGGCGTACTCGCCGATGCGGGCCGTGCGCAGCACACGCTCGAGCAGCTGGTCGAAGTAGCGCGCCATCTCCTGGGCGCTGTCGCCGGGCCAGGTGTGCAACGGCTTCGCAGCACCCTGAGCCTGCTGCAGCGAGGTGCGCTCCGGCAGCTGCGGGCTGAGCACGAGCGGCCCGAACATGTCGCGCAGTTCCTTGATGCGGAACTGGTGCTCGAGAGAGGCCACGCGGGCGCGGTTCACGATGATGCCGAGCGGCTGCAGCCGGGGGCTGAGTCCGCGGCGGATCTCCTCGATTGCGCGCAGCGCACGGTCGGCCGCAGCGACGGAGAACAGGCCGGGTTCGGTGACCACGGCAACCCGGTCGCTGGCGGCCCACGCGGTGCGCGTGAGGGCGTTCAGCGACGGCGCACAGTCGATCAGTACGAGGTCGTAGTCCTTTTCGACCGTGGAGAGCGCCTCTTCAAGCTTCCAGATGTCGCGGATGCTCGGGTGCGGCCCGTCGAAATTGATGGCCGACGGGCTGCCGATCAGCACGTCGACGGTGCCGGGACGGCCGCGCGTCCAGCCACTGGGAACGATGGCCGCGCGAACGATCTTCTCCTTGGGGGAGGCGAGCACATCGGCGATGTTGAGGTGGCCGGTGACTTCGATGCCCAACCCCGTGGACACATCCGATTGCGGATCAATATCCACCACCAGGGTTCGCACACCGCGGGCGAAGGCAGCAGACGCCAGACCCAGGGTCACTGTGGTCTTGCCTACTCCTCCCTTGAGGGAGCTAACGCTTAGTACGTGCACAAGTAGATACGTTACCTTCACTAGTCTTGGAGAACCTAACCGTCAGCTGCGCGCGGCGTCACGCTTGAAAGGTCTGCATGTTCACGAAAATTCTTGTTGCCAACCGCGGGGAAATCGCGATCCGAGCCTTTCGGGCTGCTTATGAGCTTGGTGCCAAGACCGTGGCCGTGTTCCCCTTCGAGGACCGCAACTCCCTGCACCGCCTGAAAGCTGACGAGGCGTATCAGATCGGCGAGCCGGGACATCCGGTGCGCGCCTATCTCACGGTGAGCGAGATCATCCGGGTCGCCAAAGAGAGCGGCGCCGACGCCATCTACCCCGGTTACGGCTTCCTGTCGGAGAACCCCGAGCTGGCCCTGGCGGCCCGCCAGGCCGGCATCACCTTCATCGGCCCGGGCGAGCACGTGCTCGAAATGGCCGGCAACAAGGTCACCGCGAAGGAGCACGCCATCGCGGCGGGCGTTCCGGTGCTCAAGTCCAGCGCGCCGTCGCGCGACGTCGACGAGCTGATCGCCGCGGCGGAGGACATCGGGTTCCCGATCTTCGCCAAGGCCGTCGCCGGCGGCGGCGGACGCGGTATGCGCCGCGTGGCCCAGATGAGTGAACTGCGCGGTTCCCTCGAGGAAGCCATGCGCGAGGCCAACAGCGCCTTCGGCGACGCGACCATGTTCCTCGAGCAGGCCGTGCTCCGGCCGCGCCACATCGAGGTGCAGATCCTCGCCGACGCCACGGGCGAGACCGTGCACCTGTTCGAGCGCGACTGCTCCGTGCAGCGCCGCCACCAGAAGGTCATCGAGATCGCCCCGGCGCCGAACCTCTCCGACGAGATCCGTCAGCGCCTCTACGCCGACGCCGTCGCGTTCGCGCGGTCGATCGGCGACGTCAACGCCGGCACAGTCGAGTTCCTGCTCGACACGGTCGGTGAACGTGCCGGCCAGCACGTGTTCATCGAGATGAACCCGCGCATCCAGGTCGAGCACACCGTGACCGAAGAGGTGACGGATGTCGACCTCGTCCAGTCCCAGATCCGCATCGCCGCCGGTGAGACGCTCCGCGAGCTCGAACTCACGCAGGACAAGATCGTGTTGCGCGGCGCGGCCCTGCAGTGCCGGATCACCACCGAGGACCCGACCATGGGGTTCCGCCCGGACACCGGCAAAATCACCACCTACCGCTCGCCCGGCGGCGCCGGTATCCGGCTCGACGGCGGCACGATCAACCCCGGCGCCCAGATCAGCCCGCACTTCGACTCCATGCTCGCCAAGCTCACCTGCCGCGGCCGGGACTTCCCGTCCGCGGTGACCCGTTCCAAGCGCGCCCTGGCCGAGTTCCGCATCCGTGGCGTGTCCACGAACATCTCGTTCCTGCAGGCGGTGCTCGACGACCCGGACTTCGCGTCCGGCAACCTCAGCACCTCCTTCATCGACGAGCGGCCCGACCTGCTGCGCGGCCGGGCGTCCAAGGACCGCGGCACGAAGATCCTGAACTGGCTCGCGGACGTGACCGTCAACAAGCCCAACGGTGTGCCGCTGACCCTGCTGAACCCGGCCGAGAAACTACCGAAGCTCGACCTGTCCGTGCCGGCCCCGGCCGGCTCCCGCCAGCGGCTCCAGCTGCTCGGGCCGGCCGGCTTCGCCGCCGACCTGCGCGCGCAGACCGCCCTGGCAGTGACGGACACCACCTTCCGTGACGCCCACCAGTCGCTGCTGGCCACCCGCGTGCGTACCCGGGACCTCGTCGCCGTCGCTCCGTATGTGGCCCGGATGACCCCGGAACTGCTCTCGGTCGAGGCCTGGGGCGGCGCCACCTACGACGTGGCGCTGCGCTTCCTCGGCGAAGACCCCTGGGAGCGGTTGGCGTCGTTGCGGGAGGCCCTGCCCAACATCAACGTGCAGATGCTGCTCCGCGGCCGCAACACGGTCGGCTACACCCCGTACCCGACCGAGGTGACCGATGCGTTCGTGCGCGAGGCAGCCAAGACCGGCGTCGACATCTTCCGCATCTTCGACGCGCTCAACGACGTCTCGCAGATGCGCCCGGCCATCGACGCCGTGCTGGCGACCGGCTCCTCCATCGCCGAGGTCGCTCTCTGCTACACGGGTGACCTGCTCGACCCGGCCGAGGAGCTCTACACCCTCGACTACTACCTGCGGCTCGCCGAACAGATCGTTGAATCCGGCGCGCACATCCTCGCGATCAAGGACATGGCGGGCCTGCTGCGCCCCGCCGCGGCCGAGAAACTCGTCACCGCCCTGCGGGAACGCTTCGACCTGCCGGTGCACGTGCACACGCACGACACCCCGGGCGGCCAGCTCGCCACGCTGCTCGCGGCCAGCCGCGCCGGCGCCGACGCGGTGGACGTGGCCAGCGCCCCGATGGCCGGCACCACCAGCCAGCCGTCGGCCTCCTCCCTTGTGGCCGCGCTCACGCACACCGACCGCGACACCGGCATCTCCCTGCAGGCCGTCTGCGACCTGGAACCCTACTGGGAAGACGTGCGCCGGGTCTACCACCCCTTCGAATCCGGCCTGCGCGCGCCCACCGGCCGGGTCTACAAGCACGAGATCCCCGGCGGCCAGCTGTCCAACCTGCGCACTCAGGCGGTCGCGCTCGGCCTGGCCGATGACTTCGAACTGATCGAGGACATGTACGCCGCGGCCAACGACATCCTCGGCCGGGTGCCGAAGGTGACGCCGTCCTCCAAGGTGGTCGGCGACCTCGCCCTCTACCTCGCCGCCGTGCGTGCCGACCCGGCCGACTTCGCCGAGAACCCGGGGAACTACGACGTGCCGGACTCCGTGATCGGCTTCATGGCGGGGGAGCTGGGCGACCTGCCCGGCGGCTGGCCCGAGCCGTTCCGCAGCAAGGTGCTCGCGGGGCGCAACATCCGCGTCGGCGTCACCGAGCTCACGCAGGACGAGCGCGCGGCCCTGGGCAGCGACAGCCTCACCTGCCGAATGATGCTGAACCACCTGCTCTTCCCGGCACCCACCCGCCATTTCGAGCAGATCCGGGAACTCTTCGGTGACCTGTCCGTGCTCGATACCGTGGACTACCTCAATGGGCTCCAGCAGGGCATCGAGCACGCGGTGGAGATCGACAAGGGCGTGCGTCTGTACGTCGGGCTCGAAGCCATCGGCGAGGCGGATGAGAAGGGTATGCGCACCGTCATGACCACGCTGAACGGCCAGCTTCGGCCCGTGTTCGTGCGGGACCGCAGCATCACCGTGAGCAGCAAGGTCGCCGAGAAAGCGGATGCCAACCGGCCGGGTCAGATCGCCGCGCCGTTCTCCGGGGTGGTCACCCTCCAGGTCGAGGAGGGCGACACCGTCGCGGCCGGGCAGGCCGTGGCGTCGATCGAGGCCATGAAGATGGAGGCCGCGATCACCTCGCCCATCGCGGGCTACATCGAACGGGTGGCGGTGCCGAGGACCCAGCAGGTCGACGCCGGCGATCTGCTGGTGGTGGTACGGCCGCGCTAGGCTTGACCCGATCCATCGACGACGGGACCGATCTTTTTGTCAGATAAGCGCATAGGCGCCGTGTCCGGGCCGGACGCCTCCGGGGAGCCTCTCACCGAGCCGGGCGACGCGTACCACAGCGAGCTGCCGCCGCACACGATCGTGAACCGGGCGGCAGCCCTGCCGGAGAACGTGAACCGTCCCACCACTCACACGGTCGAGATCAGCACTCCGGCCGTGGCCCGCGCCGACCGGCTGTCCGCCGTGACGGGGGCGGTGCGGGCCCTGTCCGGTCCGGCCGCGACCGACGCCGTGCTCCAGTCCCGTCGGGAGACCCTGCGTCCCGCCGGCGGATCGGCGCCCGAGTCCGCCGCCATGCTCACGCCCGACCGCCTGCTGGCCGTCAACCGCCGCACCAAGCCGCCGCCCCGGGGCGCCTGGAACAGTTTCGTCTTCGCGGCGACCCTGCACCTGGTCAACCTCGGCGACTCAGCCCGGGTTCGCTCCCACAAACAACTCGACGAGCGCATCCGCAAGGAGTTCGACGGTGGCACCCGGTTCGTGCCGGTCCTCACCCGCAAGGGCGGGGTCGGCAAAACGACCGTCACCGCGCTCCTCGGCATGGCCCTGGCCGACGCGCGCGACGACCGCATCATCGCCGTCGACGCGAACCCCGACCGGGGCACCCTCTCCGAGCGGGTCACGAAACAGACCCGGTCCACCGTGCGCGACGTGGTCACGAAGGCCGCGTCGATCGGCGGCTACACCGATTTCTCGGCTCTGGTCTCCCGCGACGGCACCCGGCTCGACATCCTCGCCTCCGACACCGACCCGCTCCTCTCCGAGGCGTTCGACGAGAATGATTACAACGTCGTCGCCGACCTGGCCGCCCGGTACTACTCGATCATGCTCACCGACTGCGGCACCGGGATCGTGCACACCGTCATGCGCGCCACCCTGCAGCGTGCCGATTCGATCGTCATCGTCTCCGGGGGCAGCATCGACGAGGCCCGGCTGGCGTCCGAAACACTGACCTGGCTCGAAGCGAACGGCTACGGCGACCTGGTCCGCAATGCGGTCGTCGCGCTCAACACGGCGACGCAGGGCACGAACCTGGTGAAGCTGGAAGAGATCGAATCGCACTTCCGGTCCCGGGTGCGGGAGATCGTACGCATCCCCTGGGACCCCCAGCTCGCCGCGGGCAGCGTCATCTCCTTCGACGATCTGAAGCCGATCACCCGGCTGGCGGCCCGCACCCTCGCTGCCGTCGTCGTGGAGGGCCTGCCGGCCGACCGCGGCATCTGACCCGATCAGACACCCCCGCACCCCGCATCAATGACTTGGAGTTGTCCCATGCCCGAGCGTCAGATCCGTCTTCTCGGAGATCCCGTCCTCAAAACCGTCTCCGACCCGATCGGCGCCATCGATGCGCGGGTCCGGAGTCTGGTCGAGGACCTGCTCGACAGCGTGCGCCTGCCCGGCCGGGCCGGCGTCGCGGCCTCCCAGATCGGCGTGAACCTGCGCGCGTTCAGCTACAACGTCGATGGCGAGATCGGGTACATCCTCAACCCGGTCCTCGTGGAGGTCTCGGGGGAGCCCGAGCTCGTCGAGGAGGGGTGCCTGTCGGTGCCGGGTCTCTGGTATCCCACCAAACGGTATCCGTTCGCCCGGGCGACCGGGATCGACCTGGACGGCGCGGCGGTCGAGCTGACCGGCACCGGCATCATGGCCCAGGCCCTGCAGCACGAGACCGACCATCTGGACGGCCTGCTCTATCTGGACCGCCTCGACAAGGAGAACCGGCGGGCCGCCATGAAGGAAGTCCGCGAGTCCACCTGGTTCTGACCAGACTGCGTGAGTCCCGAGCGGATTCGACGGGGATTTAGTTCAAACCGGGTCCGAACCGGCCGACAACGGGCCCTGAGCCCAGAATCTCCGTCGGATTGGTTCGAGGCCGGCCCGGAACCGCCGCCGACGGGCGCGAAAAAGCCCCCGTCGTCGCACTGACGACGGGGGCTGTCTTGGTTTTCGCGCGGCGGTCTAGTTGGTGACCGGGGTCGTTCCGGTCACCGGGGCGCCCGCGTACATCGCCTCGATCTGATCGGCGAAGTCGCGCAGGATGATGTCCCGCTTGATGCTCATCTTCGGGGTCAGATACCCTTCAGCTTCGGTCAGCTCGCTCGTCAAGACCGTGAACTTGCGGATCGACTCCGCCCGCGACACGTGGTCGTTGGCGTGGTCGACGGCGCGCTGCACCTCGGCGAGCACCTTCGGGTTGACGGATGCCTCGGCCAGCGTCATGCCCGCATCCTCACCGTTGTTGTTCAACCAGACCGCGAGCATGTCGGGGTCGAGCGTGACCAGGGCGGCGATGAACGGCTTGCGATCGCCGACGACGACCACCTGGCCGATCAACGGGTTGGAGCGGATCGGGTCTTCCAGCGCCGCCGGGGCGACGTTCTTGCCGCCGGCGGTGACGATGATCTCCTTCTTGCGCCCGGTGATGGTGAGGAAGCCGTCACCGTCCATGGCGCCGATGTCACCGGTGCGAAGCCAGCCGTCGTTG
>DATISQ010000249.1:0-7774 GCA_035581905.1 Cryobacterium sp. | reverse complement strand
GCGTAGCGCAGCGCCTCGTCGGCGTCGCCGGTGGCGGTGATCTGGCGGAGGGACATCCGCCCGGTGGTCAGGGTCCCGGTCTTGTCGAGCAGGATGGTGTCGACCTTGCGGGTCTGTTCGAGGGCCTCCGGGCCCTTGATCAGGATGCCGAGCTGGGCGCCGCGGCCGGTCCCCACCAGCAGGGCGACGGGCGTGGCCAGGCCGAGGGCGCAGGGGCAGGCGATGATCAGCACGGCCACCATGGCGGTGAAGCCGGCTTCGACGGGGCTGCCGGTAGCGATCCAGACCCCGAAGGTGGCCAGGGCGAGCAGGATGACCGCGGGTACGAAGACGCTGGCGATCCGGTCGGCGAGGCGCTGGATGTCCGATTTGCCGAGTTGGGCATCCTCGACGAGCTTCGCCATCTGGGCGAGGCGCGTTCCGGCGCCGACCTGGGTGGCGCGCACCAGAAGGCGACCGCCCTGTGCGACGGTGGCGCCGACGGAGAAGTCCTCGATCGGGATGCTCTGCTCGGTGCGGGTGGCGGCCATCAGGTTGCCGGGGTTGGCCGGGCTCTCCCGCACGACCGTGACGTCTTTCGCGCCGAGATCGAGCAGGGCGTGCAGGGCGGAACCGGCCTTCTTCTTCGACCGTTCCTCCAGGTAGCGCCCCAGCAACAGGAAGGTGATCACACCGGCGGAGACCTCGAGGTAGATGTCTCCGGATGCGTCGCCGCGGCTGATCGCGAATTCGAAGGAGTGCTGCATGCCCGTCATGCCGGCCATGCCGAAGTAGAGGGCGTAGAGCGACCAGCCGAAGGAGGCCAGTGTGCCCATGGTGATCAGGGTGTCCATGGTCACGGCGCCGTGGCGGAGGTTGGTGAAGGTGGCGCGGTGGAACGGGAACCCGCCCCACACCACGACCGGGGCGGCAAGCACGAGCGACAGCCACTGCCAGTAGGTGAACTGCAGCGCCGGCACCATCGCGAGCACGATGACGGGCACCGAGAGTGCGAGGCTGACCCAGAGCCGGGTGCGCAGCGGGGTGGTCGGGGCCGACACCACGGGCGCCGCCCGGTGAACGGATGCGGGTTCGACCACGGCCGCCTGGTAGCCGGCCTTGCCGACCTCGGCGATCAGCTCGGCGGGGGTGACCCCCTCGGGGTAGGTCACCCGGGCCTTCTCCGTGGCAAGGTTGACCTGGGCGGTGACACCGTCCACGCCGTTCAGGCGCCCTTCGACGCGACCGACGCAGCTCGCGCAGGTCATTCCTTCGATGGAGAGGTCGACGGTGTTCGACACAGGAGTCATTTCGCTCGGGACGGGCGGCCCGAGACAGCTTCGCAATGGATAACAGGATACCCCTCGGGGGTATTCCGTTTCACGGTAACCTGATCCCATGATCGAAGACATCAAACGGCGTGCCCTGCACCGTGCCCGCATCCTCGAAGGCCAGATGCGCGGCCTGGAGAAGATGATCGACAGCGAGGACTACTGCATCGACATCCTCACGCAGTCCCTGTCGATCCAGAAGTCGCTCGGCTCGCTCAACAAGCTCCTGGTCGACAACCACCTGCAAACCCATGTGACCGAGATGTTCGAGGCCGGAGGCGAGGCGCGCGAGACCGCCATCGCGGAGCTGCTCAAGGTCTTCGAACTCAACAACAACCGGGGCTGACCAGCGGCGGCACCGGCCGCGTTGACATCACCGGTGGAATCAATTAGCGTCTCTGGATGCTCAAAATCCGGGCATTGGTCGTTCCCCGAGACGAATTGGTTTTCCCCTTGACTTCAGATTCCGCATCCCTGCCGAACAACCCCGGCCACACCGATCACCACGACATCACGAACCTGGTCGGCGAATACCGCCAGCGCCAGCTCAATCTCTTCCGTGAGCGCCAGCCGGAACTCGAGCCGGACGAGCAGGTCTCCGCGCAC
This sequence comes from Cryobacterium sp., assembly GCA_035581905.1. Classification (GTDB taxonomy): domain Bacteria; phylum Actinomycetota; class Actinomycetes; order Actinomycetales; family Microbacteriaceae; genus Cryobacterium. The sequence continues at coordinate 5,858 of DATISQ010000249.1, read as the reverse complement.
CTCCCCACGCACTGACGGCCGTGTGCACTGACGGCCGTGTGCACTGACGGCCGCACCCGGCGCCGCGTCAGATCTGCTGGATCGGGATCGCGGTGCTCGACGGCGGGCGCTCGAACAGGAACTCGAGGGCGGGTTTGAGCTCGTTCAGCCAGACCTCGTAGGCCGCGTCGTTCAGGTGCAGCCGGTCAGCCGAGTAGGCCTCATCGATTTCGCCGTCGGGCCGCGCGAGGCGCGCCCACAGGTCCAGGTACTGGGCGTGCTGGGTTGGCGCGAACTGGCGCAGGTGGAGGTTGATCGAGCGCACGGTGTCGGCGAGTTCGCGTTCCCGCGGCGGCACCGACACGACCAGGATGCGCACGGCCGGCAGGCGCTTCCGCAGAGCGCAGAGCAGCGTCTCCATGTTGCGCACGATGTACTCGTCCGACCGGTGCCACCCCAGATCGTTCGTGCCGACCTCCATTACGACGGCGTCCGGCTGACGGTCGACGACCTGGTCGAGTTCGGCGACGACCTCATCCGTGGTCTTCCCCGCCGCGCCGAGATTGTGCACGTCGTACTCGGGAAGCCAGTCCGACCAGAGGCCGTTCGCCGTCAATCCATCTCCAATGAACAGCACCGATGCCGACATCACAGCCTCCCTCGCAACCCTTCCATCATGCCTCGCGGGCGCCGGACCGGCTAGGTATTCCTAGTCAGGTCACGGCTTCGTCGCCCGCTCGGTCAGGTCACGGTCACGGCTCAGGCGGCGCGCCCGGCGACCGGCGGCGCGTTCGTCACGGCGGCCTCCACGGCCGCCTCCCCGACGGCGGCCGCCGTGATCCGGTTGGCCATGCCATTGAAGATGACGCCGTGGAACGGGAGGATCAAAAACCAGTACAGCCGTCCGCCGAGTCCCCGCGGGAAGAAGACGGCGCGCTGGCGGTAGACCGAGCCGCCGTCCGGAGCGGGCTCCGCCGTCATCTCCAGCCACGCCCGGCCGGGAACGCGCATCTCGGCGCGCAGGCGCAGGAACCGGCCGGTGTCGATGCGTTCGACCCGCCAGAAGTCCAGCACGTCGCCCGTGTGCAGGTGGTCCGGGTTGCGGCGGCCCCGGCGCAGGCCGACCCCACCGACGATCTTGTCCATCCAGCCGCGGATGGCCCAGGCCAGCGGGAACGAGTACCAGCCGTTGTCGCCGCCGATGCTCTCGATCACGCGCCACAGGTCTTCCGGCTTCGCGGCGGTGTGCTTCTCCTTGAGGTCGGTGTAGACGAGGTGCCCGGCCCATTCGGGGTCGCTGGGCAGCGGGTTGCTGGAGGCGCCCGCGATCGACGCGTTCTGCCAGCTGGTCTCGACGTCGCCGTCGCGCATCCGGCCGAGGGCCAGGCGCACGGCGGTGCGGTACCCGGTCAGCCCCGCTTTCGGCTGGGGGATGTACTGGTCGATGTCGCGCTCGTGAACCACGCAGTCGTTCTGCAGGCTCGCGATGATCGGCACGGCCAGGCTGCGCGGGATGGGCGTGACCAGGTTCACCCACTGCGACGCGAGCCAGGGCGTGAACACCGGCAGGGACGCGATGGGGCGCTGGCGCAGGCCCGCCTCGAGGGCGTACCCGTTCATCATCTGGCCGTAGCGCAGGACGTCGGGGCCGCCGATGTCGAAGGTGCGGTTGACGTCGGCGGGAAGCTCCGCCGCCGCGACGAGGTAGTAGAGCACGTCGCGCACGGCGATCGGCTGGATCTTGTTACGCACCCACTGCGGCGCCGGCATGTACGGGAGCACGTCGGTCAGGTGCCGGATCATCTCGAACGAGGTGGAGCCGGACCCGATGACCACCCCGGCCTGCAGGGCGGCGGTCGGCACGCCGGACTCCAGCAGGATGCGGCCGACCTCGGCCCGGGAGCGCAGGTGCTGCGACAGTTCCTCGGTGTCGGGGTGCAGCCCGCCCAGGTAGACGACGCGGGAGACGCCCGCCTCGGCGGCGGCCGTGGCCACGTTCGTCGCCGCGAGGCGCTCCGTGCTCTCGAAGTCGCCGCGGGTTCCCATCGAATGCACCAGGTAGTAGAGCACGTCGACCCCGGCGACGGCGGACCGCACGCTGGCCAGGTCCCCGAGGTCACCCTTGGCGACCTCGACCTGATCGACCCACGGGACATCCTTCAGCTTCTGGGGTGTGCGCACGAGAACTCGCACGTCGTAGCCGGCTTCCAGCAGCAGGGGAACGAGCCGGCCGCCGATATACCCGGTGGCGCCGGTCACAAGTACACGTCGTTGCGTCGTCATAGCGAAATCCTAGGGGCGGATGCTGGACTGACGCCGAGGATCGGGCACCCGGCCGCGACCTGAGCCAGGGGGCTGTGGGCCCGGGGCTGTGGATGACTCGCGCGGGCCACGGCCGAGTGCGGCATCATCGCCGGATGACACTTCGACTCGATCCGCGGTATCCGGTCGTCTGGCGCTCGCCCGACATCATCCAGGTCGGCGTCGACCGCCCGCTCGTCGCGATCACCGCCCTGAGCCCGGGCCTGGAACGGGTGCTCGCGGCCCTGTTCGTGGGCGTGCCTCGCTCCGGCGCCCTGATGATCGGGCGGGAGGGCGGGGCATCCGACGAGGCCATCCTGGCGCTGCTCCGGGCCCTGCGACCGGCCCTCCTGGTCACCGCGGAGACCGTTCCGGGCCCGGCCCGGATGCCCGAACCGGCTGCGCCGCCGCCCACGGTCGTCGTCGACGGGTCCGGGCTCACCGCGGACCTGATCCGATCCCTGTTCGGCACCCTGGGGCTGACGGTGGCCGCGGCCGACGACCCCGGCACCGGGCTGGCCGTGGTCGTGGGGCACTACGCGCTGGAACCGGAGCGGCATGGGCGCTGGCTGCGCCGGGACACCCCGCACCTTCCCGTGGTCTTCAGCGACACCATGGTGCGGATCGGGCCGCTGGTCGAGCCGGGCGTCGGCCCCTGCCTGTACTGCCTGGAGCTGGCGCACATGGATGCCGACCCGTCGTGGGCGGCCGTCGCCTGCCAGCTGCTCAGCCGCCGGGCGCCCACGGAGACCCCGCGGGCCGGCATCGACGTGGCCGCCCTCGTCGCCGGGATCGGCCACGACCGGCTGGTGCTCGGGCGGTCGACCCTCACGCAGACCGCGCTCGTCGTCGACGCGGCGTCCGGCGCGCTCACCCGCCGCGGCCACCGGCCGCATGAGCGGTGCGGCTGCCGCACCGTGCCCGGGAACGTGACCGCGCTGCCCGGCGCCGGGCGCCCCGACCGGGTGTGACCCCGGTGCTGCCTGGCGGCCCGGGCCGGGCCAGTCGAGCCGGATCTCGTGGTCGGCCTGCCCGCGCGTGCGCTCGATCAGCCGCGCGGTGGCCTCATCGGGGCCGAGCGCCCACGCCCGGGCCTCCGCCGCCGGCGGCCGAGTTCGACCGCCCGGACGGCCGCGACGACCGCGTCGAGGGTGCGGAGCAGTGCCATTGGCGGCTCTCAGCCGGCCGGGCGGTCGAGTCGGAGGCCGGGCGCGGAGTCGAAGACGAACTCGGCCCAGAGACGGTAGCCGAGCGCGCGCGGGTGGACCTCGTCACTGGCGAAGATGCCCTCGACGTACGGCGGCGGGGTCGGGATCGCGACGACCCCGTCGAGACCCTCGACGGCCAGGCGGGCGCCGGTGTCGAGGCTCGCGGCGTGCCGGGCGAGGGTGCCGCGCAGGGGTTCGGGCAACAGGGCGAAGCGGTCGAAGCGCGGCATCAGCGAGACGAGCACGGCGGCGTGCGGCGCCGCGGCCCGGAGTGCGAGCACGATCCGGCGCACGTCGTTCGTGAAGGCGTTCCGGGAGCGCAGTCCCAGCGCGTCGTTCGCACCGATGGTCAGCAGGGCCAGGTCGAAGGGGACGGCGGCGGCATCCGTCAGGAAGCGTGCGCGCACGTCCCGGGCCGTGGCGCCGTTCGCGCCGATCGCCCGCCAGGTGCTGCCGCGGCCCCAGCGCTCGGACACCTCGTGGGCGATCCAGCCCGGCAGGGCCTCGGCCTGGGTCTCCGCACCGACGCCGGCCGCGGTCGAGTCGCCGAGCACGAGGATGCGCAGCGGGTCGGGACCGGGCCGGGAACCCGTCCACGGCAGGGCGGCGTCGGGCAGCCGGGGCGTGTCGCGGCGCAGCCGACGCGCCTGCGTCACCAGCAGCGGCGCGTGCGGCACCGCGGCCAGGCGGGTGAACGGGAAAGAGGGCACGCCCCGAGGCTACCCCGCCCCTCTTTCCGCGTCGTGGAGGGGCGTTTCTCACGGTTCGGCGGACCTGGGCCGACGGGGGGCGAGGCGAGGGCGGGCCGAGGGCGGGGCGAGGGCGGGGCGAGGGTGGGGCGAGGGTGGGGCGGGTCAGGCGGTGCGGGCGCCGGGCGCGCGCACGCCGCGGGCGCCGATCTCGGACAGGACCCGGGAGCGCTCCCGGGGGCTGCGCTGCTGGTGGCCCGCCGCGGACCAGCTCAGGGCCAGCCGGTTCCGGGCCCGGGTGATGCCCACGTAGAGCAGCCGGCGCTCCTCGTCGATCTGCTCGAAGGTGCCCGCGTAGCTGATCGGCACCAGCCCTTCGGACAGCCCGATCAGGAAGACGGCGTCCCATTCGAGGCCCTTCGCCGAGTGCAGGGTCGCGAGCGTCACCGCGGACACCGTCGGCTCGTGCTGGCCGGCCTGGCGCTCCATCAGCTCGTCGGTGAACTGGCGGAACGTGGTCTCCGACGGGGCCTGGTCGACCAGGCCCATGATCGCGTTCAGCGACTCCCACCGGTCGCGCACCGCGCCCTGGGCCTCCGGTGCGCTCTGGCTCCAGCCGAGGGAGCGCAGCACGTCGCTGACGGACTTGAACAGCGGTTCGCCGACGATCGAGACGGATGCCGCGCGCAGCTGCATCACCGCCTGCTTGACCTCCGCCAGGTCGAAGAAGCGCTTCGACCCGCGGATCTGGCAGCTCACCCCCACGTCACCGAGGGCGGTTTCGAGGAAGGCGGACTGCACGTTCACCCGGAACAGAACGGCGATGTCCTCCGGTCGGGTCCCGGCCTCGATCAGCTCGACGATGTTCTGGGCGACGCCGCGGGCCTCCGCCATGTCGTTCGGGTATTCGCGCACACCGGGTTCGGCGCCGATCTCGCTGGCGTGGGCGCGCAGGGTGAGGGCGCCGGCCCGCCCCCGCATGAGCTGGTTGGCGGTGGCGACGATCGAGCCCGTCGAGCGGTAGTTCTGCTCGAGGCGCACGACGGTGGCGTCCTCCCACCGTTTGGGGAACTCGAGCAGGTAGTCGCTGCGGGCGCCGGCGAAGGAGTAGATGGTCTGGCTGGCGTCGCCGACGACGCAGAGGTCGCGGCGCTCCCCCAGCCAGAGCGAGAGCAGGTCGTGCTGCAGCGGGGAGACGTCCTGGTATTCGTCGACGACGAAGAAGCGGTACTGCTCGCGCACCTGCAGGGCGACGGATGGTTCGGCCTCGATCATCCCGGCCATCGCCAGGAGCACGTCTTCGAAGTCGATCTGCTTGCGGTCGTCCTTGAGGCGCTCGTAGCTCTCCATCATGTCCAGCACCTGGTCCACGGTGAGCCGGCCGGGCAGGCTGCGCCGGGCGATGCCGGCCCCGTACGCCTCGATCCCGATTCCGGAGGTCTTGCGCCACTCGATCTCGGCGGCCAGGTCGCGGAGGGTGGCCGTGTCGAGCTTGAGCTTGAGGGTCTCGGCGGCGTGCCCGAGCAGACGGCCCTTGCCGTCGAGGATGCGGGGCGCCTGGCCGCCGACGACGTGCGGCCAGAAATAGTTCAGCTGGGACAGGGCCGCCGAGTGGAACGTGCGGGCGGCGACTCCCCCGGCGCCGAGCTGGCGCAGCCGGCCGCGCAGCTCCGCGGCGGCG
>DATISQ010000248.1:0-2502 GCA_035581905.1 Cryobacterium sp. | reverse complement strand
GATCACCGGATGCGTCGTGCCGCACCTTCTGTTCGCGTGGGCCGAGCAATACGTGTCCTCGAGTCTGGCCAGCATCTACAACGCCGTGACGCCGATCATGACCGCGGTGATGGCGACGCTCGCGTTCCGGGTGGAGCGGCTCGTGCGCGGGCAGGTGGCCGGCATCCTCGTGGGCATCGCCGGCGTGGTCGTGATCATCGCGCCGTGGAGCTACGCGGCCCTGACCGGCGACCTCTGGGGCCAGCTGGCCTGCCTGGGCGCGGCGGTCTGCTACGGCTTCACCTTCGGCTACACCCGGCGGTTCCTGAGCGGGCGTCCGATCGCCCCCGCGACCTTCGCGTTCCTGAACATCGGCATCGCCGGGGCGATCATGCTCGTGGCCACCCCGGTGCTGGCGTGGCACCCGGTGGCGCTGACCGCGCCGATCGTGGCCGGACTCCTCACGCTCGGGGCGCTCGGCACGGGCGTCGCCTACATCTGGCACATCAACGTGCTGCGCGCGTGGGGACCGACGAACACGTCCACGGTGACGTATGTCACGCCCGTGGTCGGCGTTCTGCTGGGGGTGCTCGTGCTGTCGGAGACCTTCTCCTGGCACGAGCCGGCCGGTGCGGCCCTCGTGCTGCTCGGCATCCTGCTGACCCAGCGGCGGCTGCGGTTGCCGGGGTGGGCGGTGCGGGGTCGGGCGCGGGGTTCGCGGGGTCGGGCAGCGGCGGAGTCGCGGGAGTCGGTGGAGCCGTCGGGGTCCTCCGGGTCGCTGCAGCGGTCACCGGGGTAGCCGCCGTCAGGACTGCGCCGAACTCGACACTTCCGGTCGAGATCGTGTGGTGTGCCGGGCGAATTCGACCGGAACGGTCGAACTGGGCGGCGGGGCGGCGCCGCGGGCGGCGCAGGGCTCGGATTGCGGGGCCGTGCGAGCGGCGCGCACGAAACGGTATCGTCGAACCATGGCTGCACACGAGGAATTGCCCGCCGGCGCGGGTCAGGAAGCGATCGACGAGCTGGGCAGCATCCGTCAAAGCATCGACAATATCGACGCCGCGCTGATCCACCTGCTCGCGGAGCGGTTCAAGTTCACCCAGCAGGTCGGACGGCTCAAGGCCACGCACGGGTTGCCGCCCGCCGACCCCGAGCGGGAGCTGTTGCAGATCCAGCGGCTGCGCGGACTGGCCGAGGACGCCCGGCTCGACCCGGCGTTCGCCGAGAAATTCCTGAACTTCATCATCGCCGAGGTCATCCACCACCACGAGCAGATCGCCGGCACCGAGTCAGCGCACGGGTCCGCGCCGCGGGCTGCGGGCGCGCGAGCGGATGCCGCGTCGGCACCGTCGGCCCCCCCACCGGCCGCGTCGACCCCCGGCTCGGCCGCGTCGACCCCCGCTTCGGAACCGCAGTCGTCGCCCGCGGATACCGCCAGCGGCACCGGCACCGGCACCTCCACCGGCACCGCCACCGCCACCTCCACCGGCACCGCCCCCGCCACGCCGCCGTCCATCTCGTGACCGCTCAGACTTCCGCCCGGCCCGGAGCGGCTCGCGCCCTCCCGGCCCAGTTCGGCAGGACCTTCGTCGTCACCGGCGCCAACGCGGGCCTGGGCTACTTCACCGCCGAGCAGCTCGCCGCCGCGGGAGCCCACGTCGTGCTGGCCTGCCGCAATCCCGCGAAAACGGATGCCGCGCTGGCGGCCATCCGCGGCCGGGTGCCCGGGGCATCCGTGTCGGCGGTGCCGCTCGACCTGAGCGACCTCGCCCAGGTGCACCGCGCCGCGGACGCGCTGCTGGAGTTGCCGCGGATCGACGGGCTGATCCTGAACGCGGGCATCGTGCACCCGCCGCGCACGCGCGAGCTGAGCCCCGACGGGCACGAACTCGTCCTCGCGACCAACTACCTCGGCCACTTCGCGCTCACCGCGCAGGTTCTGCCGGCCCTGCGGCGCACGCCCGGCCGCCGGGTCGTCGCGCTCGGCTCGATGATCTCCAGGCTGCTGGACTCCCCGCTGCTCGACCTGGAGCTGGAGTCCGGCTACAACCGGTGGACGGCTTACGCGCAGTCGAAGATCGCCATGCAGGTGTTCGGCTTCGAGCTCGATCGACGGCTGCGGGCGGCCGGAGCGGGCGGTGCTGACGGGGTCCAAAGCCTCGTTGCACACCCCGGTTACTCGATCTCGGGGCTGACGCCGGGCATCCGTGGGGTCAATCAGCCGTCGCGGGCCAAGCGGTTCGCTGACAACCTGAAGTCCTTCGGTGCGCAGGGGAAGGATGCCGGCGCCTGGGCCATCGTGAGCGCAGCCGTCGACCCGGATGCCCGTGGCGGCGACTTCTACGGCCCGCGCCACCTCACGCGCGGCCTGCCGACGCTGCAGGAGCCCACGCGCACCTCGCTCGACCCCGCGGTCGCGGAATCGCTGTGGAGCCGTTCCGAGCTGCTCCTCGGCGCCCCCTTCCCCGTCTAGCCGGGCGCGCCCTCCCGTGGTGTGCGCTCAAAACGCCGCCTTTCGAGGGG
>DATISQ010000247.1:0-5443 GCA_035581905.1 Cryobacterium sp. | reverse complement strand
CCCTCGGAGATGGCCAGGCCGGCCGCGTCATCCGCTGCGCGGTTGATGCGGAGGCCGCTGGACAGCTTCTCCAGGGACTTGGACATGTCGTTCTGCGTGGCGGCCAGATTACGGTACGTGTTGTTGGCCGCGAGGTTGGTGTTGATCTGCATACCCATGGTGAAATCCTCCGTGATTGGGTGGTGAACGCCGGGCCATCCATGGCCTGACACAGTGAGCTATCGGTCTCAGACGAGAGCGCGTTAGCCGTTGACCGAAAAAACTTCCCGGGTTTCAAAACCGGCTGCACCGGCCGCCTCGGCCAGATCCGCACAACCGGCCAGATCGGCAGAACCGGCCAGATCGGCAGAATCGCCGGAGTACGCCATCCCGCTCGCAGTCGCTAGGCCGAGCATGGTCTGGTCGGCGAGACGGGCCAGATACGCAGTGCGGCGGGCTGGCGCAATGCGGGACTCGGGCACATGCTCCACCTCGACGTCGTCGGCGTAATGCGTGCCGAGACCGTCGCGGAGCAGACGGATGGCCTCGGCCCGCTGTTGGGACACCGCCGAGTGGGTGATTCCCAGCTCAGCAGCGATCTCCTTGACCGAGCGGTCGTCGAAGTAGACCTGCTGCACGATCACGCGCATCTTCTCCGGCAGGGCCGCGATGGCGGCATGCAGGTAGGCCAGGCGTTCGGCAGAGAGCAGCGAATCGCCGGGGAGCTCATCAGTGGAGACGAGGAACTCGGCGGTGGCGTCGTCGAGGGTCGACACGGTGCGCTCAGAGTCGGTGAGGCCGGCGATCGCGGTCTCCCGGTCCACGCCGAGGGCAGCGGCAACCTCATCGACGGAGGCCGAGCGGCCGAGCGCGCCGGCCAGCGTTTGCTGCACGGCGCGGGTCTCCTTGATCCGGCGGCGGGCCATCCGGGTGGCCCAGTCGTTGGAGCGCATCTCGTCGGCGAAGGCCCCGATGATGCGGCGCCGGGCGAACGCGCCGAAGGGAACGCCGAGGTCGGCGTTGAAGGCATCCGCGGAAGTGACAAGGGCGAGAGCACCGGCCGAGGCCAGGTCGTCGCGGGACAGGTGCCGGGCCTTGGCCCAGGTCTCGGAGACCAGGTAGCCCACGAGCGGGAGATTCTCGATCACCAGCTGATTACGTTCTGCCCGATTCACAACGAACTCCTGGATGCTTGAAACCTGAATTGGCCCGTTCAACACACACAACCTGGTTGAACGGGGGCTGGGTAGGCCTGGGTACATCACGGCAAAACCGGAAGAAAATCGGGGTTTCGGGACCCCGGCATGATATTTCTGCCCCGATTAGAAACCATAGGTGCCTGACCGGCGAGCACCTGCGCGACGGCGCCCCCCACAACGGGGCTGCGCACCCCCACATCGGGTCCCAGTACCCTGTAGGGGGCCAGTCCCATGGCTTACGCCAGAATTGTGTCCTCCGTTTGGTGGACACGGTCAGGCTCGGCTGACAGTCTGAATCCACAGATCGGGACTAACCGCGGGTGTCCACCTGCCGATAGTGAAATGGACAAGCCGCCTGCTCCCGCGTTTCGCGGAGACCGGCCGCACCGGACGACAGGAAAATGGAGGAGAAGTGGGCGTCAATGAACTGTCAGCATTGCTGTGGCGTGAGCGGGAACTCCTCGAGCTCCTCGTCTTCAAGCTCGACGAAGAACAGCTGCTGCTGACCAACGGCAAGACCCGCTGGCTCCAGCACGGCACCCGTGAGGTGGAGCAGGTGCTCGGCCATGTCAGGGATGCCGGCCTCGCACGCTCGGTCGAGGTTGCCGCCGTCTCGCTCGAATGGGGAACGGCCGAAGACGCCACCCTGCGCGAGCTCGTCGCACACGCTCCCGCCGGCCCGTGGTCTGAGATCATGGCCGCGCACCTCAAGGCGATGGGCGAACTGACCACCCAGATCAAGGAACTGCGGGACGCCAACGAGCATCTGCTACGGTCGGCCGCCCGCTCCAGCCAGGAGACCCTGGCCGACGTGCGCGGGAGCACCCAGACGTATGACTCCACCGGAGCCGCCGGCGCTCGCGCTACCGGCTCCCGGCTGTTTGACCAGATTCTGTGAGGCTGCCACGATGAGCACGTTCGGGGGAATCAACACCGCGTACACCGGCCTGGTCGCCGCCCGGCAGGGCCTCGAGGTCGTGGGTCAGAACATCGCCAACGCCAACACGGAGGGTTACACCCGCCAGCGGGTGACGACATCCGCCGTGGACGCGGCCAACCGAGTGGGCCTGATCGACTCCGGGGCGCGTCCCGGGCAGGGCGTCAGCGTCGACGGGATCGCCCGCCTGGGAAGCGCGTCGTTGGACGCCCAGGTACGCGGCACAGCTGCGGTCGCCGGGTATTCCGCGGTGCGGGCGAACGCGCTGAGCGCCGTCGAGGCCTCGATGAAGGAGCCCGGCGAGAACGGGCTCTCCGCTCAACTGCAGGAGTTCTGGGCCGGCTGGAGTGACGTGGCCAACGCCGCCGGGGAAACCACACCCGCCGGGGTGCTGCTGGCCCAGGCCGGCGCCGTCGCCGCCCAGATCAGCCGGGGTTACCAGGCGGTCTCCACCCAGTGGTCGTCCGAGCGCGGCAGCGTGGACACCATGGTCGCCGAGATCAACGGCGCCGCCGGCCAGGTGGCCGAGCTGAACGCGCGCATCCGTCAGAGCGTTGCCGGCGGCGGCAACGCCAACGAACTGATCGACCAGCGCAGCCGGCTCACCACGACCCTGGCCGCCCTCACCGGAGGCATCGTCAACAACCGCACCGACGGCACCGTGGACGTGCTCGTCGGAGGCAACGCACTGGTCACCGGCGATACCGCCCGCCCACTCGTCGCCCTCGGCGCCCGCACCCTCGAAGGCCCGGCAGGCCTCACCGACCCGGCCGGCACCGCCGGCCCCGTGCGCGTCGAATGGGCCGATCGCACCGGCGCGATCCCCGTCGACAGCGGCGAACTGGCCGGTGCCCTCTCCCTGCTCGCGAAAACGGATGCCGGCGGCGATGGCGGTGCCCTCGCCGAAACAGCTGCGGCGTACAACTCCTTTGCCACGGATCTGGCGGCCAAGGTCAACGCGGTCTACTCAACCGGCACGAACTCCACCCTTCCCGGCGGCGCCTTCTTCGGCTCGGCTGGCACAGGACCGGCCGCGCTGCGCCTGACCGTCGTGCCGACGACCACCGCCCAGCTCACAACCGGGCTCACCGCGAATGGCGCCCTCGACGGCTCCATCGCCGACAAGATCGCCCAGCTTGGCGCCGGCCAGGCCGTGGACGCCACCGGAAACCCGGTGCGATCCCCCAGCGCGGATTGGTCGAACGTCGTCACCTCGCTGGCCGTGAAGACGAAGAACGAGCTGCGCCAGGCATCCCTCGCTGACCACACCTCGACCGCAGCCGTGAACGCGCAGTTGTCGAATTCCTCCGTCGATCTCGACGAGGAGAACGTCAATCTGCTCATGTTCCAACACGCCTACCAGGGTGCCGCCCGAGTGCTGACCGCCGTGGACGAAATGCTCGACACCCTGATCAACCGCACCGGACTGGTCGGAAGGTAAACCCATGATCTCCCGCGTCACCACCCAAACCCAGATGCGCTCCGCGCAGACAAACCTGCAGGCCAACCTCGCCCGGATGGCCCAGTTGCAGGAGCAGGCCACCTCGCTCAAGGCCATCGCGCGACCGTCCGACGACCCTGCCCGGGCCGCCGACTCTCTCTCCGTCCGGGCCGAGCAGCGCGCGGTCACGCAGTATGCCCGCAACGCGGACAACGGCGGCGGCTGGCTGACCACCGCCGGTACGGCCCTGTCCGAGGCCACTGACCTGCTGAATCAGGTCCGCGACCTGACCGTCCAGGGCGCCAACGATGGTGCCCTCTCCCCCCTCGCGAAGGAGGCTATCGCGGCCCGCCTCGACGGCCTCAGCCAGAACCTGCTCGCGCAGGCCAACGCCGGCTACCTCGGCCGCAGCGTCTTTGCAGGGAATTCGGATGCCGGTGTCGCTTTTCGGGCAGACTTCACTTTCACCGGAACCGCGACCGCCAGCGTCGACCGCCGCGTCGGCATAGACACCACTGTGAGGGTCGACGCCGACGGTGCCGCCATCTTCGGCTCGACCGCAGCCAATCCAGTCTCGATCTTCGCCCTGATCGGCACCATCGCCGACGACCTGCGCACCGGAACGAATGTGGGTGCCCATCTCGCGGCCGTAGACTCTCGAATGAAGACCGTGCTCACGGCGCAGACCGATGTCGGTGTGCGCCAGGCCCAGATCCAGAAAGTCGGGGAAGCACTCGTGCAGCACAAAGGAAATCTCGAGGCCCAGCGGGCCGGAATCGAGGATGTCGACCTCGGCCAGGCCATCCTGGACCTGAAGTTGCAGGAAGTCACCTACCAGGCGGCCCTCTCGGTCACCGCCCGGGTGCTCCAGCCGACGCTGATGGACTTCCTGCGATGAGCGCTGTTCCGACCGCCGCCACCGCAACCGCGGCCCTGAGCTTCGTGACTCCGCCTCCCGGGCTCGACCCGCTGACCGAGTTCTCGTTGACCGAGATTCCCGGGGCGACCGGCCTGTTCACGCTGCAGTCCGCCGACGACCAGCGCACCCGCCTGTTCGTGCTCGACGCATCCGTCTACTTGCCCGACTACTCCCCCGTGATCAGCGACGACCATGCGGCCTCACTCGACCTGACCGGGCCGAACGACGCCCTGCTACTCGTGGTGACGAACCCCGGCGAAGACGGAACCACAGTGAATTTGATGGCCCCGATCGTCGTCAATGCCTCGTCCGGACGCTGCGCGCAGATCATCCTCGACGGCCAGGACTGGCCGCTGCGCGCCGAACTGGGTGTCCCCTCGGCCTGACACCTGACGGCCGCGCAGCTCCGTGTCGCCCTGCCGATAGCCTTCGACTATGACCCACGGCATCCTTCAGCACTCCAGCGCACAGCACGTCACCTCAGCTCGGTCCGTTCAAACCCTTTTGGCCGGCTGGACGCCCATCGACCCGGCCCAACGCCGGCTCCGAAATGACTACGTCGCCTTCGTGCGGGCGGGTCTCGGGTCAGCCCTCGACCGCGACGGCAGCGCCGAACATCTGACCGCGAGTTGCTTCGTCTTCACGCCGGACCTGGGTCACGTGCTGCTCTGCTTCCACCGGAAGGGTCAGTTCTGGGTGCAACTCGGCGGCCATATCGAGGCGACCGACCTCTCCGTCGCCGCGGCCGCCCTGCGCGAGGCCCGGGAGGAAGGCGGCATCACCGACCTCAGCCCCTTCGGCGCCGGGCCGGGCGACGGGTCGCCGGTCGACGGGTTCCCGGTCGACGTGCACCGGCACGCGCTGAGTTCGCGGTTCGGGCGCTGCACCACGCACTGGGACATCGGTTTCGCCGCTGTCGCACCGGCCGATGCGACGCCCGTGACCAGTGACGAGAGCGAGGACGTCGC
>DATISQ010000246.1:0-2224 GCA_035581905.1 Cryobacterium sp. | reverse complement strand
ACGCGATCGGCTCGTCGTACTGCGAGGTCTGGAAGTTCTTCGCGGTGTCCGGGTAGAAGTAGTTCTTGCGAGCGAACCGCGAGTACTCCGCGATCTCACAGCCGAGGGCGAGCCCCAGACGGATGCTCGACTCGATGGCCTTCGCGTTCACCTGAGGCAGCCCACCGGGCAGGCCCAGGCAGGTGGGGCAGGTGTTGGTGTTGGCGCCCTGGCCGAATTCGTTCGCGCAGCCGCAGAACATCTTGGTCTTGGTGTTGAGTTCGACGTGCACCTCGAAGCCGAGCACCGGCTCGAACAGCTCGAGGGCCTTGTCGTAGTCCATCAGTTCGGCCTTCTTCATCAGACGGCTCCCTCTGTGCTCGTAAACGCTGTGCCGGCAAACATTGCAGTGGGCGCCAATTCCGGCGCCTGGCTGAGCAGGGTGTGCCCCCAGGAGGCTTCGAGCAGCGCCTCGACGGCGGCTCCGAAGCTGTAGAGACGGGCATCCATTTTCGCGGGCGCCATGATCTGCAGGCCGACCGGGAGCCCGTCTTCGGGCGCGAGGCCCATCGGCAGGCTCATGCCGGGAACGCCGGCCAGGTTGGCCGGGATCGTCGTGACGTCGTTGAGGTACATGGCCATCGGGTCGGCCATCTTCTCGCCGAACTTGAACGCGGTGGTCGGCGCACTCGGCGACACCAGCACGTCGACCTTGGCGAAGGCCGCGTCGAAGTCGCGCTGGATCAGCGTGCGCACCTTCTGCGCGCTGCCGTAGTAGGCGTCGTAGTAGCCGGCGCTGAGGGCGTAGGTGCCGAGGATGATGCGGCGCTTGACCTCGGGGCCGAAGCCCGCGTCGCGGGTGGCCGCCATGACCCGTTCGCTGGTCAGCGGGCCGTCTTCCGGGTTGACCCGGATGCCGAAGCGCACCGAGTCGAAACGCGCCAGGTTGCTCGACGCCTCGGCCGGCAGAATCAGGTAATAGGCCGCGATCGCATACTCGAAGTTGGGGGCGGAGACCTCGACGATCTCGGCGCCCGCCGCCGCGAGCAGTGCCAGGGTCTCGGTGAAGCGCTGCGCCACGCCGGACTGGAATCCGTCGCCGCTCAGCTCCTTGATCACACCGACGCGCACTCCCTTGAGCGCTCCGTCTGCGAGACCGGCACGCGCGGCGGCCGCCATCGACGGCCAGGTGTCCGTGAGCGATGTGGAGTCGAGCGGGTCGTGCCCGCCGATCACGTCGTGCAGCAGGGCGGCGTCGAGCACCGTGCGGGTGACCGGGCCGACCTGGTCCAGGGAGGATGCGAGAGCGATCGATCCGTAGCGGGACACGCCGCCGTAGGTGGGCTTGACGCCGACCGAACCGGTGACGGCGGCCGGCTGGCGGATCGAGCCGCCGGTGTCGCTGCCGAGTGCGAGCGGCGCTTCGAAGGAGCTGACTGCGGCCGCGGAGCCACCGCCGGAACCGCCGGGGATCCGGTCGAAGTCCCAGGGGTTGTGGGTCGGGCCGTAGGCAGAGAACTCGGTTGACGAGCCCATCGCGAACTCGTCCATGTTGGTCTTGCCGAGGGGGATCAGTCCGGCGTCGCGCACGCGCCTGACCACGGTGGCGTCGTACGGCGGGATCCAGCCTTCCAGGATCCTGGACCCGGCGGTCGAGGGCATGTCGATGGTGGCGAGCACGTCCTTGATGGCGATGGGCACCCCGGCGAGCGGACCGAGCACCTCGCCGGCGGCACGCCGGGCGTCGATGCGGGCGGCGGCGGCGAGCGCCGCATCCCCGGCCACGTGGAGGAACGCGTGCACACCGGTGTCGATGGCCGCGATCTGGTCCAGATGGGCCCGGGTCACCTCGACGGAGCTGACGGATCGGTCGGACAGCAGGCCGGAGAGGTCGGCGGCGGAACGCTTGATCAGGTTGGTCATGGGTTACTCCTCGTCCAGGATTGCGGGCACGCGGAACTTGTCGCCGTCCCGGTCGGGTGCCCCGGAGAGCGCCTGTTCGACCGTGAGCGAGGGCACGACCGTGTCGGCGCGGAAGATGTTGGTCAGCGGCATCGGGTGGCTCGTCGCCGGCACATCCGGCGTGGCCA
Source organism: Cryobacterium sp. (assembly GCA_035581905.1). Taxonomy (GTDB): domain Bacteria; phylum Actinomycetota; class Actinomycetes; order Actinomycetales; family Microbacteriaceae; genus Cryobacterium. The sequence goes on along the minus strand of DATISQ010000246.1, from coordinate 155 downwards.
CTGCGGCTACCTTCGCGACCGAGTCAACGATCTGACCGAGTTCGGTCGTGAGGCGTGCGATCTCCTCCGAGCTGAGGTCGATCCGGGCAAGGTTGGCCAAATGGGCAACCTGCTCGGCCGTGATTTCAGACATGTTGCTCCGTACGATCGTCGGG
>DATISQ010000245.1:0-5308 GCA_035581905.1 Cryobacterium sp. | reverse complement strand
TCGACCTGGAGGTGCTGGCGCGCAAGACCCCCGGCTTCACCGGCGCCGATCTGGCCAACGTGCTCAACGAGGCCGCGCTGCTCACCGCGCGCTCGAACGCGCAGCTGATCGACAACCGCGCCCTCGACGAGGCCGTCGACCGGGTGATGGCCGGTCCGCAGCGCCGCAGCCGCGTCATGCGCGACAAGGAAAAGCTGATCACCGCGTACCACGAGGGCGGCCACGCGCTCGTGGCGACCGCGATGCGCAACACCGACCCGGTCACCAAGATCACGATCCTGCCCCGCGGCCGCGCCCTCGGCTACACGATGGTCATGCCGGTCGAGGACCGCTACTCCGTCACGCGCAACGAACTGCTCGACCAGCTCGCCTACGCCATGGGCGGCCGGGTGGCCGAGGAGATCATCTTCCACGACCCCACCACCGGCGCCTCGAACGACATCGAGAAGGCCACCTCGACCGCGCGCAAAATGGTCACCGAGTTCGGCATGAGTTCGTCCGTCGGCCCGCTCAAGCTCGGACAGGGGTCCGGTGAGGTCTTCCTCGGCCGCGACATGGGCCACCAACGGGACTACTCCGAGCGAGTTGCCGAGAGCGTCGACGCCGAGGTGCGCCAGCTCCTCGAAGACGCGCACGACGAGGCCTACGAGGTACTGATCACCAACCGGGCCATCCTCGACGAACTGGCCGCCGCGCTCCTCGAGCACGAGACACTCGACCAGCACGCCCTGGCCGAGCTCTTCACGGGCGTCGTCCAGTTGGCCCCGCGGCCGCAGTGGCTGTCCAGCGACAAGCGTCCGGTCTCCGACCTGCCGCCCATCGCCATGCCGATCCCCAAGGCCTCCATCGAGAGTGGAGTCGTCGATGGCGACATTGACGGCGACGCCACCGGCCAGGCCGCGGCGAGCACACCGGCCCGCACACCGGCCCGCACCCCTCGCCCCGCCACCGCGTAGGCCGAGGTGGCAGTAGACAGGGCGCGGGTCGAGGCCGCGGTCGCCGAGATCCTCGCCGCAATCGGCGAGGATCCCGCCCGTCCGGGCCTCCAGGAGACTCCGCGCCGGGTGGCCGACTCCTACGCCGAGTTCTTCGCCGGGCTGCAGGTCGACCCGGTCGACCACCTGCGTGACACGATCCCGGTGGGCCCGCACACGGGCGAACTGGTGCTCCTGCGCGACATCGCCTTCCGCTCCATCTGCGAACACCACCTGCTGCCCTTCCTCGGCATCGCCCACGTCGCCTACGTGCCCAACGAGCGGGTCGTGGGGCTGGGCAAGCTGCCCGCCGTGGTCGACACGATCGCCGCCCGGCCCCAGATGCAGGAACGCCTGACCGAGGAGATCGCCGAGGCCCTCCAGACCGGGTTGGCGCCGCTCGGGGTGCTGGTCGTCCTCGACGCCGTGCACGGCTGCGTGAGTGCCCGGGGTCCCCGCCAAACCGCCAGCTCGACCGTCACGATGGCCAGCCGGGGTTCCCTCGCCGACCCCACCCTGCGCGCCGAGATCATGGCCCTGATCGGCTCCGGCCGGTGACCCGGCCACGGACCCTGATCATGGGGGTGCTCAATGTCACCCCGGATTCCTTCAGCGACGGCGGCCGGTGGGCATCGACGGACGCCGCCATCATCCACGCCCTCGATCTGTACGCCCAGGGAGCCGACCTGATCGACGTGGGCGGTGAGTCCACGCGCCCCGGCGCGGGCCGGGTCGCCCCCGCAGAGGAGCAGTCCCGGGTGATCCCGGTGATCACCGAGCTCGTCCGGCAGGGGCTGACGATCAGCGTCGACACCCTCAACGCGAGCACCGCGGCCGCCGCGGCCGCCGCCGGGGCGCACATCATCAACGATGTCTCCGGCGGCCTGGCAGACCCGCTGATGGCATCCGTCGCCGCGCGCAGCGGGCTGACCTACGTGGCCATGCACTGGCGGGCCCACGCCCCGAAGATGGACGATCTCGCCGTCTACGGCGACGTCGTGACCGAGGTGCGGGCCGAGCTGTCCGCGCGGGTCGACGCGCTCACCGCGGCCGGCCTGCCGCGGGAGAAAATCGTGCTCGATCCCGGGCTGGGCTTCTCGAAGCTGCCCGAGCACAACTGGGGCCTGCTGGCTCACCTGGACGCCCTCGCCGACCTGGGGCTCCCGGTCATGGTCGGCGCCTCCCGCAAGCGGTTCCTCGCCGGGGTGCTCCCGGCCGACGCGGGCGTGCTGGACCGCGACCTGCCGACCGCCGTGGTCAGCGTTCTGGCCGCGCAGGCCGGCGCCTGGGCGGTGCGCGTGCACGACGTCGCGGGGACGCGAGCGGCGCTGAATGTGCTGGCACTGGCGGATTCCGCCAGAATGGGACCATGACAAGCGACTCCATCACGCTCACCGGTCTGCGGGTCAACGCGCACCACGGCGTCTACGACTTCGAGCGGGAGAACGGCCAGGACTTCGTCATCGACGTCACCGTCTGGCTTGACCTGCGGCGCGCCGCAGCGAGCGACGATGTGACGCAGACCCTCCACTACGGCGAACTCGCCGTGGAGGTGACGGATGCCGCCCGGCACAACCCGGTCGACCTGATCGAAACCGTCGCCGAGCGCATCGCCGCCGTGGTGCTCGCGCACGATGCCGCCGAGAAGGTGCAGGTGACGGTGCACAAACCACAGGCGCCGATCTCCGTTCCATTCACGGATGTCGCCGTGCAGATCGTGCGGACGCGCGCATGACCGGCGCGTTCCGTCGGGAGGGGTCGCAAAACGGCCTTCCGGCGGCCTCCGAAGATCGATTGGCGACCCCGCAGCCGGCGCTGCTCGCCCTCGGCAGCAATCTCGGCGACCGCCTGGCCACCCTCACCGCGGCTGTCGCCGCGCTGGAGCAGGTCCCCGCGCTCGAGCTGACCGGCGTCTCCCCGGTCTACGAGTCCGCCGCCGTGAAGGTCGACGGCGTCGACGACGAGGCGCCGCGCTATCTGAATCTGGTGGTCGGCATCCGTTACACCGGGGACCCGCACACCCTGCTCGACGCGGTGAACGCCATCGAGACCGACCACGGCCGGGTGCGGGCCGAGCGCTGGGGCGACCGCACCCTCGACATCGACATCATCGTGTTCGGCACGGCCGTGCTGCAGGACGAACGTCTGAGTATCCCGCATCCGCGGGCCGCCGACCGCGACTTCGTGCTGGTGCCGTGGTTGGACCTCGACCCGGCGGCCGTGCTCCCGGGCCGGGGCCCGGTGCGCGCGCTTCTGGCGGCGATCGACATCACCGTGCAGCCCTACGGCGCACTCTCGTCCGCGGGCGGCAACCGGTGAAACGCACGCAGCCGTCCGCGCTGACCGCCCTGGGCCTGGCCGGCCTGGTCGTCGTCTTCCTGCTCGAAGTGGCCGCCGCGGCCGGCGGGTCGGCGATGTTCCTGCCTCCGGTCACGTTGCCGATCGCACTGATCGCCATCGGCATCGGTGTCCTGGCGCTGGCCTGGCCGATCCGTCAGGTCACCCGCGGCCAGGTGCGGAAGCACGTCAACCCGTTCCTGGCCATCCGGGTGGCGCTGCTGGCGAAGGCGTCCGCGTTGAGCGGGGCGCTGCTGCTCGGCGGCGGGCTCGGAATCGTGCTCTTCATCCTGACCCGCTCGGTCGTCCCGGCGGTAACATCGTTATGGCCTGCAATCGGGACGGCGGTGGGCGCCGCGATCCTCCTGACCCTGGGGCTCGTAGCGGAGCATTTCTGCACGCTTCCCCCCGATGACGACGATCAAGAGCAGGGAGAAGTGCGTGCCTGACGCGGCCGAACGACTGGACCTCCCCGACGTGGGCGAGTGGAAGCGCGTCTCGCCACGCTACGTGGTGGTGGAGACGGTCGGCACGATCGTCTTCGGACTGGTGCTCGCGGCCGCGGCCGCAGGGGTGTGGCTGCTTGTCGACGTGCAGTGGGCGCTCTACGTGATCGCCGCCGTCGTCCTCATCACGGTGGCCACGGTCGCCTTCGAACCGCGCCGGGTTCGGGCCATCGGCTACCAGTTGCGGCGCGACGACCTGCTCTTCCGCCGCGGCATCCTGTACACCCGGTTCGTCTCCGTTCCCTACGGGCGGATGCAGCTGGTCGACATCACGCGCGGCCCGATCGCGCGCTGGCTGGGTCTGGCCGACCTCAAATTCGTGACCGCGGCGGCCTCGTCGGGGGTGCTCAGCCCCGGACTCACCGAGGCCGACGCGGAGAGCCTGCGCGACCGGCTCGTGGAGCTGGCCGAGAGTCGCCGGGCCGGGCTGTGACCACGCTCGCCGACGGGGAATGGCACCGGCTGCATCCGGCCAGCCCTCTGCTGCGCGGCGGCATCTTCATCGTCGCGGTGCTCGGCTTCATCATCGCCAACCTGCGCGAACGGCTGATCGACGTCTTCTTCGGGGTGCCGCGCTACGGCGGGGACCCGATCGACGCGATCCTCGAGCGCGGCGCCGTCGGCTGGGCGCTGCTCGCGGTCGTGGTCGTGCTCCTGCTGATCCTGGCGGTCTTCTACCTGTCCTGGCGCATGCACACTTTCCGGGTCACCGCGGAGGTCGTCGAGGTGCGCAGCGGGATGCTCTTCCGCAGCAACCGCCGGGCCCGCCTCGACCGCATCCAGGGCGTCAACATCGTGCGCCCGGTCATCCCGCGCCTGATCGGCGCCGCGAAGCTGGAAGTCAGCGTGGCCGGCCAGGACGCCAATGTGCAACTCGCCTACCTCGGGTCGACCCTGGCCGACCAGCTGCGCCGCGACATCCTTCGCCTCGCGTCCGGGCTGCGGCAGCCGGCCGATCCCGCACCGGACGCCGCGCTCGCACCGATCCCCGGTCCCGGTCTCGTTTCCGCTCCCGAACCGGCTTACTCTCCCGACGCCGGAGCTTCTCCCTTCAGCGTCGCCGACCGCGCCCGCGATCTCTTCGCGCCCGAGCTGGACCCCGACGCGGCCCCGGCGGAATCCGTGGTGCGGATTCCGCCCGGGCGGCTGATCGGATCCGTCGTGGCCAGTGGCTTCACGGTCTTCGTCGTGCTCGCCGGAATCGCCCTGATCGTCAGCGTGACCGCCGGCGGCAGCGACTGGCTGCTCGTGGCCTTCATCCCCACCCTGATCGCCGGCGCCAGCTTCTACGTCACCCGCGTCACCAAATCGCTGCGCTACAGCATCGCCGGCACCCCCGACGGCGTGCGGGTCGGCTTCGGGCTGCTCACCACCAGCAACGAGACCCTGCCGCCGGGCCGGATCCACGCGATCGGCGTCTCGCAGCCGCTGCTGTGGCGCCCGTTCGGCTGGTGGCAGGTGCGCATCAACACGGCCGGCCACTCCAGCACC
>DATISQ010000244.1:0-6251 GCA_035581905.1 Cryobacterium sp. | reverse complement strand
CATCAACGGGGCGCCCACCACCCTGAAGACGCTGCGCGAGTCGGTACACGTCATCCGGGAACTCGCGAACTCCCGGCCGGTCGAATACAACGGCGCCACCCTGCAGTTCCCGTGGAGCCGCGGCTCGACGCTCGAGGTGTGGGTGGCGGCCTACGGTCCGCTGGCCCTGAAGCTCGCCGGCGAGGTCGGCGACGGTTTCATCCTGCAGATGGCGGACCTCGACGTGGCCGAGTGGATGATCAAGACCGTGCGGGAGGCCGCGGCGAACTCCGGCCGCGACCCCCTGTCGGTCAAGTTCTGCGTGGCCGCGCCGGTGGACCTCGGCGACGACTGGGACCACATGCGCAACCAGTGCCGCTGGTTCGGCGGGATGGTGGGCAACCATGTGGCCGACATCGTCACCAAATACGGCACCGAATCGCATGTGCCGAAGGCGCTGACCGACTACATCGCTGGCCGGCAGGACTACGACTACAACGCGCACGGCCGCGCCGGCAACGTGCACGCGGAGTTCGTGCCCGACGAGATCGTCGACCGGTTCTGCCTCCTCGGCACCGCGAAGGACCACATCGAGAAGCTCGAGGCCCTGCGCGCCATCGGAGTCGACCAGTTCGCCGGCTACCTGCAGCACGACAACAAGGAAGAGACGCTGCGCGTCTACGGGGAGACCGTGATCCCGGCGATGGCCGAGCACATCGTGGCGAAGACATGACCCGGCGGGGCCAGGCGGCGGCGCGGCGCATCCTTGTCGGTGCGCTGGGCGTCGCCCTGCTCGCCGCCGTGTGGGAGCTCTACAAGCTGCTCGGCCCCGCCCAGGGCGTCATGATCGGCGGGACCACCGTGCTGCCGCGCACGAGCGACCTGGCCATGCCGCACCTCTGGGTGATGGCCTCTCGCGTGCTGGAACCGGTCACCGGTGCCGCCAACGCGGTCCCGATGTGGCAGGCGGTGCTGCAGGGCTCGCTGTTCACGCTCGGCATCGCGGCCGTCGGCTGGCTCGTGGGCGTCAGCGTCGGCCTGGCCCTGGCCCTGCTGATGCAGCGGTTCCGGCTCGCCGAATCCGCGATCCTGCCCTGGATCATCCTCAGCCAGACCGTCCCCCTGATCGCGCTGGCCCCGCTGGTGCGACGCTGGGGATCGCAGATCCAGTTCGGCGATTTCACCTGGGCGAGCTGGATGTCCGTGGCCCTGATCGCCTCCTACCTCGCCTTCTTCCCGGTGTCGGTCGGGGCCCTCCGCGGTCTCGGTTCGCCCGACGCCAACCACGTCGACCTGATGCACTGCTACGCGGCGGGCTGGTGGATGACGCTGTGGCGCCTGCGCCTCCCGGCCAGCGTGGCCCACCTGCTGCCCGCCCTGCGGCTGGCGGCCGCGAGCGCCGTGATCGGCACCGTGGTGGCCGAGGTGTCGATCGGGCTGCGCGGGTGCATCGGCCGTCTCATCGTCGAATCCGCCGGCGCGGCCGGCGGCGACCCCGTCAAACCCTGGGCGCCCATCTTCGGTTCCATCATCGTCGGCCTCGTCGCCGCCGGTTTCGTCGGCCTGATCGGCCAGTTCCTTCGTCGTTTCCGCAGGGGAGAAGTTGCCGCATGAGAACATACCCGACCGGTGCGCTCGCCGTGGAGGCGACCGCGGTGAGCCGCGTCTTCCCGGTGCGGAAGGGGGCATCCGTCACGGCCCTCGACGCCGTGAGCCTGTCCGTCGCCCCCGGCGAATTCGTCTCCCTGATCGGGCCCAGCGGATGCGGCAAGAGCACCCTGCTGCGCCTGATCGCCGACCTCGACAGCCCGAGTTCGGGCAGCATCACCGTGTTCGGCAAGCCGGCCCGGCAGGCGCGCATCGACCAGGATTACGGCATCGCGTTCCAGCAGGCCGGCCTGCTGCCCTGGCGCACCGTGGCCGGCAACATCGAGCTGCCGCTCGAGCTGCACGGAACCGGGAAGACGGCCCGGCGGGCCAGGGCGGCCGAGCTGATCGCCCTGGTCGGCCTGTCGGACTTCGCCGACAACTACCCCGACCAGCTCTCCGGCGGCATGCAGCAGCGCGTCGCGATCGCCCGGTCGCTGGCCGAGAGCCCCAGCCTGCTGCTGATGGACGAACCGTTCGGCGCGCTCGACGAGATGACCCGGGAACGCATGCAGAACGAGCTCGTGCGCATCTGCGGCGAGACGAGCGCCGCCGTGGTGTTCGTCACGCACTCCATCCCCGAGGCGGTGTTCCTCTCCGATCGGGTGGTGGTGCTGGAGCCGCGGCCGGGGCGCATCCGGGACGTGCTCACGGTGAGCCTCGGGGACCCGGCCGGGCGCGGCGAGAACCTGCGCGAAGACGAGGGCTTCTTCCACGCGGTCAGCCAGGTGCGCGAACTGCTCCACGGCGAGGGCGCCGCCGGTGCGCGCGGGGTCGAGACACGATGAGGCCCGGGTCGATGTCCGCCCCCGGTTTGCTCCGCACCGTGATCCCGCCAATGCTGCTCGGCCTGGTCGCGATCCTGCTCTGGCAGGGTGCGGTGACCTACTTCGCGATCAAGCCGTTCATCCTGCCGGGGCCGTTCCAGATCGGCGAGCAGTTCGCGGCGAACCTGCAGAACGTGGCCAACGGCATGGTCGTCACCGGCCGCAACGCCCTGATCGGGCTGCTGGTCGGCTCCCTGCTCGGCATCCTGGCCGCGATCGTCGCGTCGGTGCTGCGCGTGGCCGACGAGATGGCCGCACCCATCATCGCGGCCATCGCCGTGGTGCCGATCGTGGCGCTCGCCCCCGTGCTCTACACCATGTTCGGTGCCGGGGCCGAGACGGCCCGGCAGATCGTGGCCGGCCTCGCGGTTTTCGTCCCGGTGTACTTCAACACCCTCAAGGGCCTGCGCCAGGTGAGCCCGGTGCACCGCGACCTGATGCGCTCCTACGCCGCCTCCAGCCGGCAGGCCACCCGCACCGTCACCCTGCCGACCGCGCTGCCCTACGTGTTCACGGGGCTGCGCATCGCGTCGTCGCTCGCGGTGATCTCGGCCCTGATCGCCGAGTACTTCGGTGGCCCGGTCGGCGGCCTCGGCAAGTCGATCACCTCGTCGGCCTCCAGCAGCAATTACGGCCTGGCCTGGGCCTACGTGCTCGGGTCCATCCTGCTCGGGCTGCTGTTCTACAGCGCGGCCCTCGGCCTCGAAAAGCTCGTGCGCCGCCGCATCCCGGGCTCCTAGACCGCACCACCCGCACCATCCGCACCACCTCGCACCGACAGCACCTCCACCCGGCAATCCCGTCAGCAGCACCCCAGCAAGGAGGAAAACATGAAACACAGCACACGATGGCTCGGCACCGCCGTCGCCCTGGCCGCGGCCAGCGCCCTGGTGCTCACCGGCTGCACCGCCACCGATTCCGCCGACGACTCGGGCGGAGCCGCGGACGACAGCGCGCTCACCCCGGTCACGCTGCAGCTGCAGTGGGTGGCCCAGGCCCAGTTCGCCGGGTACTACGCGGCGGTCGACCAGGGTTACTACGAAGACGAAGGCCTCGACGTCAGCATCCTCGAGGGTGGCCCCGACATCGTCCCGCAGGACGTGCTGGCCTCCGGCGACGTCGACTACGCCATCTCCTGGGTGCCCAAGGTGCTCGGCTCGATCGAGCAGGGAGCCAACATCACGGATGTCGCGCAGATCTTCGAACGCAGCGCCACCACCCAGATCTCCTTCAAGGACACGGGCATCGAGGCGCCCGCCGACCTCACGGGCAAGAACGTGGGCAGCTGGGGCTACGGCAACGAGTGGGAGCTCTTCGCCGGAATGCAGCAGGAAGGCGTCGAGATCGGCGACATCAGCCTCATCCAGCAGGCCTTCGACATGACCGGCTTCCTGGCCGGCGACATCGATGCCGCGCAGGCGATGACCTACAACGAGTACGCGCAGGTGCTCGAGACCGTCAACCCCGACACCGGCGAGCTCTACCAGCCCGACGACCTCAACGTCATCGACTGGAACGACGTGGGCACGGCCATGCTGCAGGATGCGATCTGGGCCAACACCGACAGGCTCACCTCGGACGAGGACTACGCCGACACCACGGTGAAGTTCATCAAGGCGTCCATCAAGGGCTGGATCTACGCCGCCGAGAACCCGGAGGAGGCCGCGGCCATCGTGACCGCCAACGGGTCGGCGCTCGGCGAGAGCCACCAGCTGTGGATGACCAACGAGGTCAGCAAGCTGATCTGGCCGTCGACCAACGGCGTCGGCCTGATCGACGAGGCAGCCTGGAGCAACACCGTCGACATCGCGCTGAACACCAAGAACGAGACCGGCGCGACCATCATCACCAGCGAGGCGCCCGAGACCGCGTACTCGAACGAGTACGTGCAGCGGGCCCTCGATGAGCTCACCGAGGAAGGAATCGACGTGAATGGTGCAGACTTTGAGCCGATCGAGGTCACACTGAAGGAGGGCGGCAACTAGCCCGGCATCCGGTCGTCTCGTCGGCGGCCGGGTGATCGCTCACCCGGCCGCTCCCGAACACGACCTCACCATCTCAACGCAGAGAGAAAGAATGCGATATTCGTGAATGACATCACTTCCCCCAGCGCCACCGCCAGCCGGAACGAGCTCGCCTACGACCTCGACCGGGCACACGTCTTCCACTCCTGGTCGGCCCAGGGTTCCCTGAAGCCGCTGGTGATCGCCGGCGGGCAGGGCTCCCGGGTCTGGGACTATGACGGGCGCAGCTACCTGGACTTCTCCAGCCAGCTCGTCAACGTGAACATCGGCCACCAGCATCCGGTCGTCACCGCGGCCATCGTCGAGCAGGCCGGCCAGCTTGCCACGGTCGCGCCCTCCACGGCGACCCTCGCCCGCGGCGAGGCCGCCAAGCGCATCGTCGAGCGGGCGCCCGACGGCTTCAACAAGGTCTTCTTCACCAACGGCGGAGCGGATGCGATCGAGAACGCGATCCGCATGGCGCGCCTGCACACGGGCCGCGACAAGGTGCTGTCCACCTACCGCTCCTACCACGGCAACACGGGCGCGGCCATCGTCGCGACCGGCGACTGGCGGCGCATCCCGAACGAGTTCGCCCGCGGGCACGTGCACTTCTTCGGTCCGTACCTCTACCGCAGCGAGTTCTGGGCGACCAGCCCCGAGCAGGAGTCGGAGCGCGCCCTGCGCCACCTCGAGCACGTGATCCAGAGCGAGGGGCCCGCGGGCATCGCGGCCGTGCTGCTGGAATCCATCCCCGGCACCGCCGGCGTGCTCGTGCCGCCGCCCGGCTACCTGGCCGGCGTGCGGGCCCTGTGCGACCGCTACGGGATCATGCTGATCCTCGACGAGGTGATGGCCGGTTTCGGCCGCACCGGAAACTGGTTCGCCTTCGACGGCTTCGACGTGGAGCCCGACCTGATCACCTTCGCGAAGGGCGTCAACTCCGGTTATGTCCCCACCGGCGGCGTGATCATCTCCGATTCCATCGCGCACGACTTCGACACCATGGTCTACCCCGGCGGCCTCACCTACAGCGGACATCCGCTGGCGATGGCGTCGATCGTGGCGGCTCTGGATGCCATGGAGACCGAGGGCATCGTGGAGAACGCGGCCCGGATCGGGCGCGACGTGCTCGCGCCGGGGCTCGCCGAACTGCAGGCCAAGCACAAGGTCATCGGCGAGGTGCGCGGGGTGGGCGTGTTCTGGGCGCTGGAACTCGTCTCCGACCGGGAGACCCGCCAGCCGCTCAGCGGCACCGTGATGGGCCGGATCAAGTCGGAGCTGCTGGCCCGCAACCTGCTGCCGTTCCTGGCCGAGAACCGCATCCACGTGGTGCCGCCGTGCGTCGTCACCGACGCCGAGGTCGCCGAGGCGCTCGCCATCTACGACGAGGTCCTCAGCCTGGACCTTCTCACCTGACCGCCCCGCACCCAGCCACCCACCTACCCGCACCTTTCCGGTCGAGAGTGCCCGTTCCGCGGGGCACTCTCGACCGGAAAGGGCACCCTCAGCACAACTCGATGAAGAGAATGAAGAGAGACGAACGTCCATGACCGAAACGCCACTGACCGAAACGCCGCTGACCGAACTGCCCGTCATCACGCACTGGATCGACGGGGCTCCCATCCTGGGAGTCTCGACCCGCACCGCGCCCGTGTTCAACCCCGCCCTCGGCGCCGTCGCGAAGAACGTACTGCTGGCCAGCGCCGTCGACGTCGACACCGCCGTCGCCTCCGCGCAGGCCGCCTACCCGCTCTGGCGTGACGCGTCCCAGGCCAAGCGCCAGGGCATCATG